>LNFJ01000129.1 GCA_001464625.1 Bacteroidia bacterium Ga0077558
GGTACTATTGTAAGTGATTCGATGTTGAAAGTCAAATTTATGAGTGGTGGTTATGTTGGTGTGATCGAAGAATATTTTATTTCAAGATTAGAAGCAGGCGATGTATTTACACTAGCTGGAAGAAATCTTGAATTCCTGATGATAAAAGATATGACAGCCCTTGTAAAAAAATCAGATAAGACAAAATCCATTGTGCCCAGTTGGAATGGTGGCCGTATGCCGTTGAGTGCTAATTTGGGAAAGAAGTTGAGAGAAATGTTAGACAAGTCGGTAACGGGAAATGGTGAGCCGATAATAGAGCTAGAAGTTTTAAAACCGCTGTTAAGTTTGCAGGAAACACTTTCGCATGTGCCAAAGAAAAATGAATTATTGATCGAACAAATAGAAACTAAAGACGGTTTTCATCTTTTTGCATATCCTTTTGAAGGACGGTTGGTGCATGAAGCAATGGCTGCGATATTAGCATTTCGTATCAGTCGTATACAACCCATCACTTTTTCTTTTGCCATGAATGATTATGGCTTTGAGCTATTAAGTGACCAGCCCATTCCTATTGACGATACAAATGTGTATGAATTATTTTCTCCTGACGATCTATTAAACGATATTCAACGCAGTGTAAACAGCACTGAAATGGCGAAAAGAAAATTTAGGGATGTAGCAGTTATTGGTGGACTTATTTTCCAGGGGATGCCGGGAGAAAAAAAGAAAGCCAGGCATCTTCAATCTTCTGCTTCCTTACTATTTAAAGTATTCAGCGAATATGATTCAGGTAATCTATTACTCCGGCAAGCATACCAGGAAGTAATGGATCAACAAATGGAAGAAGTACGATTACGGGATATGTTGAACAGGATACAAGAATCTAATATCATCATTACTTTCCCTGAAAAATTGACACCGTTTTGTTTCCCAATAAAAGTAGATAGTATGCGGGAGGATCTTTCGTCGGAAAAATTGGAAGATCGTGTAAGAAAAATGCAACAACAACTGAAGTAGTTGTAGCAGTACTTTGAACCATCATCTTGCTTCTTTATATTTGCCCACCTCATGCAAAATCCCATTCCTCATATAGTCCGGAATAATACATTGTGGCTTTCGCCGGAACGTAGTTTATTCTGGGAAGAAGAAAATACGCTTATTATTGCAGACATGCATCTTGGCAAAACAGGTCATTTTCGCAAGGCAGGTATCGCTATTCCACAAAGTATTTATAAAGCCGATTTACAGCGGCTGATGTCGCAGCTTTATTTATTTAAAGTAGACAGGTTGATCATTGCTGGTGATTTTACGCACAGTGTTGCTAATAAAGAATTGGAATTGTTTTTGAAATGGAGAAAAGATTTTTCATTACTGCATATCGATTTAGTAAAAGGCAATCATGACATATTGGATGACTCCTGGTATATGGAAGCCAACATTTCGATAAGTAGTAAAAAATTAGCCGCCGGACCATTCCTGTTTATCCATGATCTAAAAATTCATGATAAATTGACCGAAGCTGAAAAGCAGTTATATGCTTTTACTGGTCATATGCATCCGGCAATTACAATTAAAGGTCAAGGAAGACAATCATTGCATTTTCCCTGTTTCTATTTTGCAAAAGAGTATTGTGTATTACCAGCATTCAGTCGTTTTACCGGAACTTTTAAAGTAAAGCCACAAAAAGGAGAAAATGTTTTTGCTGTAGTTGAAGATACAGTGATGCAAATAGCTTAACGCTTTTTACGAAGCTCGTTGTAATCCAAAAAATAAACAAAGCGAATGGTAAACTCATTACCGTGTCGGAGATCAAAAATATCTCCCAGGTTACGCAAATAATTATTCTTGTTTGACTGATAAGGAACAAATTCTTCTTCCCCTAACCAATTTTTATACCCTACAATTAAGCGACTACCCAGTCGAAAATCCCAGGTAACAAAGGCATCGAGATTAAATATATTAACGTTATCGTTCCAATTATTAATGAATGGGCGATTAGTTAGCAGACCATCATTTGTTACATTATGAAAACTAAGATACTTGACTTCATTCCAGTAATGTCTTGCTCTTAGCGTAAGATTAAGACGGGGTGTAAAATTGTAAATACCTGACAAAACGGTGATTTGTTCTTTTACATCTCTAAACCCAACGATGGGGTCACCATTTAACTCTCTTGTAAAAGCATAACCAAGATTATTGGTTTCGGTATGGCCATCCATTTGTAAATCCAGCGTAAACCTGTTACTAAATCGAAATCGAAATCCTAAGCCGCCGCCATAATAGGTATTATCATATTCAGGTGAACGGGCAAATACTCCACTAAACCGGACAAATAATTTTTTTCGGCTATCAGTACTACCATTCGCATCAAAATAATAATTCAATGGCAAACTAAGATACTTACCGTCCGTTCTTAATTCAAAATAATCATGTACATCAAAAGGCGTTAATTGAGAACGAAGAGACACATCCCAAAAATTTCTAAAAATCCAGAATGCGGTACCAGTAATATCATACCTGTTAAAAGCATACGGCTTATATAAATATTGTATACGATTATCTAAGGAATAACTGTATTGAATAATATTTTTTGTAGGCTTAAAATAGTTATAGCTAACGTTAGCCCGGTAAGTAATTTCATTAGCGGCTGGCAATATACCCAAGTCATTGGGGTCATAATTTTTTGATTCCACATTAGCAGAAGCGTAGTATCGCCAATTACCGCCTACTTTACTATACTTAACAGTAGTATTATATCCATCATACGGATTGGCAGACCATATTTTACTATAGCGGGCCGTTCCGTTAAAAACATGGGTGCTATTTTTATTATACAAGGCAACATCTAAAGCCGTAACATTTGCATCTCTGCCTTCGGCATTGCGCATTACATTAGTGTTGGTAAGTGTAATAAATGAACGGCCACTCAAGGCCTGATCCAATACAAATATGTTATAGTTCGCTAATTCCGACGTTCGTATTACAGAATCTTTCCCTGTTACATTATTACGTATCCGGGCATCCATAGGTGCTGCTACGGCATTAAAAACCCCTATTCCTAACTTATTTTTATTGCGGCCCGAAAATTTTGTTGCATTATACAATTGCGTAGTGGATGGATTTTTTACAATCTTCCAATCGGAATTATTTCTCACCAAATCATTTACATCATCGTAGCCCATAGGTATTGCGCCTACTCTTCTGGAATAAAACAGGCCTGCCTTATTAAAAATTTCTGTTCCCTCTGTAAAAAATTGCCTGTTCTCCTGGAACCGCACTTCAAAAGGCGACAAATTATTGATAACATTATCTGATATTACTTGTCCAAAGTCAGGTATCAACGTGGCATCCAATGTAAAACTTTCATTGATGCCATACTTTACATCCATGCCTCCGCTACCCAACCAATTGTTGGTATAACCATTTCCCTGTGGCGAACTGCGATAGCCGGTGGATACATATGGTGAAAAACTTAGCCGCAAGGGTGGTTCTAAATTTTGTAATCCATTATAAACTCCAAACTGCTCTACAAAACCATTTACTTCAGGATTAACCGGATTCCAAAAACAAGACTCATTAGTTCTTCTAATCAACCGTAAGAACTGTATTCCCCAATCCTGCACATCTTTCTTGGCAAAACGCAAAGAGATATAAGGAATTTTCATCTCCACTGTCCAACCATCATTTTGCATTTGTACTTTGCTTTCCCAAACAGCATCCCATGTTTTATCGCCATACTCACCAAAGCCACCACCAAGATTAGGACCTAGTCGGGCATCCGATTGAACATTAGCAGAGGTAACTACAAATTGAAAACCATTCTGGTTGTCGTTATACGTATCAAAGAAAACAGAAAAATAATCAACATCTTTTTGCTGCTCGGCATCTCTTGCAGTAAGTTGTTTTCTAATCAATGAAGGATCATCATACAAATAAGCACCAATATAAATGGCTGAGTTGTCGTAAATAACTTTAATGGTTGTTTTTTGCGAAGCTGGTTGGCCAACTGCAGGGTAGTTTTGTACAAAACCTGTAGCTTCAGGAATATTTATCCACGCAGCGTCATCCAGGTTGCCATCAATTTTGGGCAGTTTGTCCGTCTTAGTTGCCTGTAATGATTTTTCCTGTGAATAAAGGGCAATAGAAATCAATAAAAGGGGTAAACAGATAAATTTTCTCACCGTCTTGTCCTGACTTTAGCAGTCTGCGAATATAATATGAAAAAGCCATGCCTAAAAGACCTTTGCAAAAAAACGCAGGAACCTGCAAATCAAGTCGTTGACAGTTAATTCATTCTCTTTTTTAGCGTAGTAACTTGTTCCTGAAGGTCTGATACAATATTTGTTAACTGGCTCATATCCCACCGCTGCTGGGTATTGGCCTTTGAAATTACCATTTGGGCCTGCCACATCTCCAAAATTTCTTCTGCATTTACTGTGTAAGGGTGGAAAGAAGGGTTATCACTTACTAAAGTGAGCTTGTTCTTTTGCCGGCCATTTTTCTGAACTCTTTTATACACCACGCCTTCATTTCTGGAAACAACAATACAAGCCATGTTATTTTTTACCTCTTCCAAATTATCTACTTTCTCCCCGACTATTACCGAACCACTGGGAGTAGGCAGCATGGAATCACCAATAATTTCAAAAGCCCGGTAATTTCCACCTGATAGCATTGGTAATGTAAATGTGTTCAACTCATCCACGAATTCAGGATCAGCATAACCAGCTAAATAACCCGCTGCTGCTTTTACCGGAACGAATGGAATATCTGAGCGGCCACCGGCTAGTTTCATAGCACGGCGTCTTGCCATATAATTACTTTTGGTCTCGCTCAAATCCTTACGAAGAATTTCATCCAATGTTAGTTTAAACATATCACACACCACTTCCAGCACATCAATTCTAGGCTCTGCTCTTTCTTCTTCGTATGCACCCAGTAAAGACCTTTTGATCCGGAGTTTATTAGCAAACTCTTCCTGGGTCCAGCCACGAAGTTTGCGTAAATATTTCAGGTTCTGATTAGAGATTGCCATAATTGCCTAATTTATTTAGTTGCAAAATACTAATTAAATTAGACTTTCAAAGCTTTTTGCTAAAAAAATATAGTTTCGAGTGTCTGCTTTTGTCAATTCATTTTATCAATCTGTGTTCATTCGTATCCGACTCTCTTCAAATGGCCTGATTACTTTATTTTTGCCCTTGTATGGCAACAAAGAAAAAACCAACTCCTAAGAAAAGTACCGCTTCAGTTAAAAAGTCGCAAAAAGAAAAACCTATCATTCTTATTACGAATGATGATGGTGTAACTGCTCCCGGAATTCAAAATCTGGTAGAAGCTGTAAAAGACCTCGGTAAAATTGTAGTAGTAGCTCCCGACAAACCACAATCAGGAATGGGACATGCCATTACAATTGGCCAACCACTACGTTTGCATAAACTTCATACAGAAGATAATGTTGAAACATGGTCATGTACCGGTACACCGGTTGATTGTGTGAAACTAGCAGTAGATAAAGTATTGCATCGCAAACCAGATATTTGTTTGAGCGGTATTAATCATGGTGCAAATCATAGCATCAATGTAATTTATTCGGGCACCATGTCTGCAGCCGTAGAAGCTGCTATTGAAAGTATTCCCTCGGTAGGTTTTTCGTTGTTGGATTATCGCATCGATGCAGATTTTACCGGTGCAAGAAAATTTGTAAAGATCATTGTAGAAAAAATGCTCAGCACTAAACTGGATAAACATACAGTGCTGAATGTAAACATACCTGCTGTAGCGCCGGAGTTGTTGAAAGGATATAAAATTTGCAAGCAGGCCTATGCCAAATACGAAGAAGATTTTATAGAACGTAATGATCCGCATGGCCGCCATTATTATTGGCTAACCGGCGAGTTTGTAAATTTTGATAAAGGAAAAGATACGGATGTGTGGGCTTTGGCAAATAATTATGTAAGTGTAGTGCCCGTACAATTTGATCTGACGAATTACGTTCTAAAAGCCAAATTAGAAAAACTCTGGAAAGGATGATACTAACAAAAGATAACCTTCGTCTCGGCTTAGTGCTTGGCCTTATTGGTCCAATACTAGGATTAGTAGTTGTTTATTTCGTAAAATTTCCTTCCTTCAGCTTCCAGGAATTCCTGGAAAATTTTATGAACGACAATAGAATGATCACTTCTATCGGTTCATTGAGTTTGTTGGCCAATGCCATTCTGTTTACCATTTATGTAAACACTCACCGGGATGATACAGCGAAAGGGATTTTCATCATTACACTTATTTATGGAATCGGCATTTTGTTGTTAAAGATTTTTAATTAAGAAATAATGGCACCAGCGACATTGCTACTATCATCACCTGTTGCGTCGCACTCTTGTACTGAAGTAATTCTACTGAGCCTGTCGAAGTATCAACATTTGCGGTTACCCCATTCACCATTCACTATTCACCATTCACTATGAAGTATTATATCATAGCCGGAGAAGCATCAGGTGATTTGCATGGCAGCAATCTCATCAAAGAATTAAGAAAGTTGGATGAGGACGCCAATATCCGTTGCTGGGGTGGCGATAAAATGGAAGCTGCCGGAAGTACGTTAGTAAAACATTACCGTGAGCTTGCTTTTATGGGCTTCACCGAAGTGCTGATGAACCTGCGAACTATCTTTCGCAACCTTGCCTTTTGCAAAGAAGATATTATTACATACAAACCGGATGTTTTAATACTGATCGATTATCCCGGCTTCAATCTTCGCATTGCTAAATGGGCAAAAGAGCAGGGATTAAAAATAATTTACTATATCAGTCCGCAGGTATGGGCATGGAAAGAGAACCGGGTAAATATGATGAAACAATGCATTGATAAAATGCTGGTGATACTTCCTTTTGAAAAAGATTACTTCAAAAATAAATGGAATTGGGAAGTGGAGTATGTTGGTCATCCTTTGATACAGGTGATTGCCGAATATAAAGCCAATCATACCAATCAATCACTCTCCGATAAACCTGTTGTAGCATTACTACCCGGAAGCCGCAAGCAGGAAATTTTAAAGAAATTACCGGTGATGCTGGAAGTAGCTACATCATTTCCAACTTATCAATTTGTAGTTGGTAAAGCTCCAGGTGTGGAAGATGCCTTTTACGATGAATTATTAAAAACATATTCCAACGTTACCTATGTAGCCAACCGAACTTATGATTTATTATTGGAAGCAAAAGCTGCATTAGTAACATCGGGTACTGCCACATTAGAGACTGCTTTATTTGAAGTACCGGAAGTTGTCTGTTATAAAGGGTCCTATCTTTCTTACCAGATCGGCAGACGTTTAGTGAATGTAAAATACATTTCACTCGTTAACCTAATTATGGATAAGCTGGTAGTAACAGAATTGATACAGGATAATCTTACAGTGGAAAATCTACAAAAAGAATTAACGGCATTGCTACAGGATGCAAACAAGAAAGAACAATTACAGAATGATTATAATAATCTGCAACAACTATTAAGTGCCGGTGGCAATGCTTCGCAAAAAGCTGCCCTCTCCATCCACCACTTTCTTAGCGCAACAGCTTGATCGCTAAAATTACCAGGCAAAGCAAAAAAACAAAAATGCTGATGCGGTTGATGCCGTGCATATACCCAATCCATTTGTCCTTAGGCCTGTTCGGGTCTTTTTTACTGAGGTAGAGATATTCTGATATTTGCTTCCAGACGCCCATAAAATTTATAACAATAATTAAGAAAGTTAGTTCACAAAAAAAGCCCCTTTTCAGGAGCTTTTTGGTGGAGGTTAACGGAGTCGAACCGATGACCTTTTGCATGCCATGCAAACGCTCTAGCCAGCTGAGCTAAACCCCCTTTATTGTGGGATTGCAAATATAGCTCCTGCTTCGTACTACTCAAAATAAAAACCTGTCGTAACTGGGTCACAGTTTACAACCTAAAATAGTTCCAGGTTTCATAAAACTATTTATTTTTTTGTAGCTACCTTCACTTTACTGCTGGTACTATTAAATATTTTTTCATTGATAAGTGAAATAACAGCGATTGGCTTATCGTAAAATTAATTTAGAGTCACCATTATCAGCATTCCACCAACCAAATTATTGGTTTTACAATCGCTTGAGGAAAAGCAAGTGAAAGAGGTGATACTACCAATCAAAATAAAGCAGCTTTGAAAAAATTACATACAACATGAGCACACAGCAATTAATTATCGATCAGCTGAAGCAACAAAAGTTGTTACCCTTATTCTACCATGATGATGCAGCTGTATGTATCAGTATTACGAAATGTTTATATGCAGCAGGTATCCGGGCTATAGAGTTTACCAACCGGGGGAAAGCAGCACTGGACAATTTTAAAGCTATTGAAGCTGAAAGAAATAATAGCATGAAAGATTTACTGCTTGCAGCCGGCACCATCAGAAATGGAGAACAAGCCAAGCAATTCATTAATGCCGGTACCGACTTTCTAATCAGCCCTGTTTTTGACAATACAGTTTGTGACACAGCTTACCTGCATAAAATATTATGGATACCCGGTTGCATGACACCAACTGAAATACATATAGCAGCGGGTGCTGGTTGCCGTTTAATCAAACTGTTTCCGTGTAATTTACTGGGGCCTGCTTTTGTAAGTGGTATTAAAGAGTTATTCCCTGAAATAGATTTTATACCTACAGGCGGTGTAGAATTAGACAAAGATAATCTGCAGGAGTGGTTCGATGCCGGAGTATGTGCTGTTGGAATAGGTAGCAAACTCTTCAGCAAAAAGCTAATTGAAACTAAAAACTATGCAACGATTGAAGCCGAAACAAAAAAAGTGTTGGAAACAATTGCCTCAATAAAAAAATAAAGGCTTACTAATTTTCCCTACCGGTTAACGATTTTGCAATCTTTTGTCTTTCACTACTACAGTTAATTAACTATAAGGGTGTTTTTAGCACTTATCACAAACTGACTATACAAAATGAAATATTTAAAGCTACTTTTTATTACTTTTTTCTATATTTTAAAAGCATCTGCACAACCGAAAGACAATACGAAGCCATTTGTCCTCGGCAAGACAGATGAACTCCAATCTACTTTATTAAAAGAAAAAAGAACCATCAATATTTATTTCCCTGAAGGTTATAATAAAAATGATACCATAAAGTACCCGGTGATTTATTTATTAGATGGAGGTGCCGATGAAGATTTCATACATATTGTAGGTTTGGTACAGTTCAATAATTTTTCCTGGATAAATAGAGTGCCGCCATCCATTGTTGTTGGTATTGCCAATACAGACAGAAAAAGAGATTTTACTTATCCTACTAAGATTGATGAGGATAAAAAAAAATATCCCACCGCCGGCAAGTCTGATAATTTTATAGCTTTTATCGAAAAAGAATTACAGCCCTATATCGAGAAAACGTATAAAGGCAATCAATCCAAAACTTTAATTGGACAATCACTTGGCGGTTTATTAGCAACCGAAATATTATTGAAGAAACCAACCCTGTTCAATAAATATATTATTATAAGTCCGAGCCTGTGGTGGGATGATGCTTCTTTATTAAAACAAACTTCGCAAATTTTGGAAGCATCGTTTACACAACCAACTGATGTGTACATCGGCGTTGGTAAAGAAGGTTTAGCTCCCAGTACTATTCCACATGTAATGGAAGTAGATGCCAACTTATTAGTGGAGAGATTAAGAAGTACAAAAAGTAAAAACCTTACTGTGCATTTTGATTATTTACCGCAAGAAGATCATGCTACCATATCGCACCAGGCGGTGTTCAATGCATTTCGGTTGTTATATCCATCGGCTGGCAAATAAATTGTTTTGAAACACAGAAGCACCACGACATCCAGAAACGGTGAAAATTATTTTTCTCCAAAGCTTTGTGCCTCCGTGTCTCTGTGTCTTAGTGGTTCAAAAAGATGCACAATGAACCGAACGATGAAGTGTGCGACGCAACAAAGATGCCCAAAGAACTGAAAGTTGGAAACATAAAAAAAACTCCCCGCAATTCGAGGAGTCTATTTTAAAATTTTGATTCTTTACTTTTTCTTATTCACCCCAAATATTATCCTTGCCATCTAACCATTGCTTCACCAGATCAGTTGTTACTGATTTTGGTCTTTCCAGTGGGAAACCTAATGCTCTATCCCAACACAAACTTGCTAATACGCCTAATGAACGGCTTACTGCAAATAGTACAGTGTAAAATTCAAACTCCTTCATACCATAATGCACCAGCAATGCACCGCTATGTGCATCTACATTCGGCCACGGATTTTTAATTTTTCCGAGTGATTGTAAAATTGGTGGTACTGTTTCATAAATATTCCAGATGGTTTGCACCAACTTATCGTCTGGCATATGCTTTTTACCAAATTCCATTTGCGCTGTAAAGCGGGGATCGGTTTTGCGCAACACTGCATGACCATACCCCGGCACTACCTTTCCTTCACTCAATGTTTGTTTTACATATTCTGCAATTTGTTCTTTAGTTGGTGCATCCGTTTTTAATTGTTCCTGCATTTCAAACACCCACTTAATTACTTCCTGGTTGGCTAATCCATGCAAAGGACCAGCAAGACCATTCATACCTGCGGCATAACTTAAATAAGGATCGCTTAATGCAGAACCCACTAAATGCGTAGTGTGTGCAGATACGTTACCACCTTCATGATCGGCATGTATCGTCATGTACAAACGCATCAGCTCTTTAAAACTTTCATCTTCAAAACCCATCATGTGGGCAAAGTTCCCCGCCCAATCGAGCAAACCATTTGGTTGAATATGTTCACCGAATTTATATTTTCTTCTATAGATATAAGCTGCTACACGGGGTAATCTTGCAATCAAATCCATGCTATCATCAAACACTGCTTCCCAATAATCTTTTTTACTCATTCCCGCTGCATACTTTTTAGAGAACTGGCTTTCCGTTTGCAACGCCATCACCGCCACTACAAACTGTGTCATCGGGTGAGTGCTTAAAGGCAATGCTTCAATGGTAGAGAATACATGATTGGGTACATGGCTTCTGCGCTGCCATACAGAACTGATATGATGTACATCATCATCAGATGGCAACTCGCCTACCAGCATTAAATAAAATAATCCTTCGGGTAATGGTTCAGAACCCCCGGGGGATTTGGTTAGTTTTTGTTGCAATTCAGGAATAGAATACCCACGAAAACGTATTCCCTCTTGCGCATCCAACAAAGAAGTTTCTGTAACAAGTCCGGTAATGCCACGCATTCCCTGGTACACTTGCGATAATTGTACTTCACCAATTACTTTATTGCCATGCTCTTTCAGCAGGTCTTTTATCTCTGCTCCAACTGTGTCAGCTTTTGCCTTGAACCTGTCTTTTATAATTCCCATAAACCCTGTTTTTACAATGCTTTCAACGAATAAATTTCAATATGTAAAGTTATGCAATGCCCCCTGCAGCAACAAAAATTTGAACTGTTTGTTGCATTAGGATTGTATTAAATAGCTATTCTTTTTATTATTTAGGAGTAAGCCGATATAGCCTGTACGCCACAAAGGAGAAAAGAATATTGGGCATCCATGCCGCCAGCATGGGTGGAAAATCGGCCTTGGTAGCAAATACAGTTGAAAAGCGGTCGGAGATGATAAACAAAGCTGCAATCGTAATTCCTAAAGCAAGGTGCATACCACTGCCCCCCCTGGTTCTCCGGCTTGCAATAGCGGCACCAATTAAAGTTAAAAGTAATACGGAAGCAGGTGTTGCGGTACGCCGGTATCGTTCCACTTTCACAGCATTTAATCCTTCAGAACCCCGCAATTCTTCCTGCTTGATATAGGCAATCAGCTCCGGTGTAGTTAGCTTGTCTTTTATATAATCATCCTTAACTAATTCTTCTGGCTTAAGGTTCAGCGTAATCAGCATCGTGTCCCTAAAATTTGTTCGTTCTCCCATGGAATCTATATACCGTTCAGTGGCATTATAGAGTTTCCACCTTCGGGTGGCAGTATCCCAATTAATAGAACCAGCCCTGATATTATAAACCAGCTTGTTATTTTTTACGGTCTCCAGGAAAAAGCCCTGCGCCGATTTACTCGCCGTATCAAAATTTCTGATACCTACGAATGTGTTTGTATCAACCCTTTTATAAAAACAACGGGTGCAGTTACCATCTACCCGGTTTTTGGTAGGGTCATTTTTATCAAGGTAATTACTTCTGAAACTGCTTTGAATAGCATTGGCTTTTGGAATCCAATAGCGGTAACCCACCCATAATAAACCAGCTAATAATACTCCACCAAAAAGATAAGGTCTTAAAAAACGGTTGTAGCTGGTACCGCTGGCAAGAATGGCAATGATCTCCGAACGGGTGGCCATGCGGCTGGTAAAGAAAATAACTGCTATAAATACAAATAAGGGAAATAAAAGACTCCAGATAAAAGGTACAAAGCCAAAGTAATATTTGGTAATAATCTG
>LNFJ01000130.1 GCA_001464625.1 Bacteroidia bacterium Ga0077558
CCGCCTTGTGCATACTTGGTATTAGTCTCGTCTGCTGCGGCCTTCGTCATTACCACCACTTTTTTATCGGGAAATTGTTCCGCAATTTTTAACGCATACGTTAATCCTGCAATACCTGAACCAATCACTAAGAAATCTGTTTGCATACTATTTTTTGTAATCCCAAATGTACTGCATCGCCGATTGATGACAAGAGGTATGGGACACTATTTACTGTGGAGCCGTGTACTTCACAATATCAACACCAATGCCATTTGGGTCAACGATTGCAAAATGACTGTCGCCCCATGGTTCGTCTCTTAATTCCACTTCAATACTAGTTCCAGAATTTTTGATCCGTTTGAATTCCATATATACATCATCAACTTCAATCGTAATAAAAACACCTTCCCCTGAAAAAGCGGATTGAAAAATTTTCTGCTGAGATGGATGATCCGGCTGCATAAATGCAAGCTGGTCATTTCCATTGGGTGTTTGCAAAAGAATGAACCATTCGTTTTCAAACTTTACGGTAAAGTTTAATGTTTGCAGATAAAACTGTTTTGTTTCCTGCAGTTTAGTGGTAATGATTCCGGCATTTAGTTTCATATCTGTTGAGTTTAGAGTAGATGAATTTATATGCATATCTGTGAGAAATGCAATTACAAGTAGAACGGCATAGGTTTTTACCATAACATTTTATTTAAATACCAATTTGTACTTCGGTAAGACTGTTAGCAGGATTATTAAAATCCATGTAGAGATATTGCTCCCGGCAAATACCGGAAAGTTGTTTTCCATTGGCATATACATCGCCAATTACCCGGTCGTAGGTTTCATACAAATGCTCCCAGGCACCATGATGCAATGTAGTTACACATTCAAACGGTGGTAATTCTTTGTAAAGAAACAAGGACTCTTCTTTTGGAAGTCCGTCTACCGGCAAAGCAATTTCTAATGTAAATACTGTGTCAGGTTTTCCATCAGCCCCTAAATAGATCCATTGAAGGGGGCCGGTAGGTAACAGCTCTTGTTTTGCAGCAACAGCATATAATTGTTTGGCAACTGTACCTACGTATTGACCAATGTCCTTTAATGAAGTTCGAGTGGTGAAAAATAGCACCGGAATAGCGGGGACTGATTTAATAACCATAGTTGTTTGTTTTAATAGTTCAAAACAACAACCGGGTAGTGACAACCCTGTGTCAGCAAGTTTTTAGAAGTAAAAAATTATTTATACTTCTCGGCCAATAGTTTAACTAATTGCTGCATAATAGTAAGAAAGGAGGAGGGAGATTCTATATTTACTTTATCAGTGTACATGAGCAACCAACGACAAAAATATTCAGGATGGGCTACCAGGAATTTCATATAAATGCGGTCGCCTCTTTCCTCCTGCGACACAAAACCATGATAAAACTTTTGTGCCTGTATGTACCGGCCAATATTTTTTTCAAAATTAACTACGGCTTCCTGCAACTCTCTTTCCTGTTGCAACTGCTGTATGTATTCATTTAAAGAAGGATGTGGTGTATCATCAAACCGTTCCTCTTTTAAAATCAGTTTGCGAATTCTATCGAGGCGAAAATCCCGGTAATCTTTTCTCAACCGGCACCAACCTATAAAATGCCAGGAGTTGGCGTAATAGAATAAACCGATTGGCTCCGCATCTCTTACGGTAGTTTCTTCTTTATAAGCAGAATAATATTCCAAACTAATTACTCTTCTATCAACCGCTGCTTGCCTCATGGCTGATAAATGTAGCTGCAATGCTTCGTCAACCGGAACAGGGCCAGTATGAATAGCAATTTTTTCAACCAGTTCTTCTACATAATCTTTATCAGTTGACCGCAACACTGCTTTTATTTTATACATCGCAGAATCAAACTGCCGCTTTTCTGCTTCGTCCGTAAAATGCTGAATGAATTTACTGCCAAGTAGTAATGAAGATGCTTCTTCCTGTGTGAACATTACCGGTGGCAAACGATAACCCTCCATGATTGAATAGCCGATACCAGCTTCACCGATAACGGGAATACCGCTTTCGTCTAATGCTTTTATATCACGGTAAACTGTTCGCAGACTCAAATTGAATCTATCGGCAAGCTCTTGTGCAGTTACTCTTTTCTTTCCCTGCAAGTGTACGAGTATAGCATGAAGTCGGTCAACCCTAGTATTATTGATTGTCTTTAGAACGGATATAACGGCTTGCGCCTTCCACTATAAATAATTGAGCAAGCCCATAAGTGATCATTATTACTAATCCTGCGAGTTCAAATGAATGGTAAAATTTATTGATGGCCAATACAGAATCAGATATAACAAAAAGCAAGGCACCGAAAATAATAAAATAGCCTGCTTTTTTATTTGCTAACGCTTCCAAATGTAAAGAGCTGCAAAACATTCCACCAAGAACACTGCCGTATATAACTACCGGCCATTTCATTTCTCCTAAGTGTGGAGTAAGCCATCTTAATAAGAAAATAACATACCCTATGGATAGAATAAAGAAAAAATTGTTTCTATCAATTTTATTCCTTTTTATAATTCGTGTAAAACATAATCCATAAAAAATATGAGCCAGTAAAAAAGAAACGAGACCCAGTAAAAAAAATATTTCATTTTTAGAAACAAACATCAACAGCACATCACCACCCCACGAAAAAAATAGGGCCAGTAATATCCATTTCTTCAGATTACTTGCAACGGTATTTGTTTTAGAAAGAAAATAGGCTATCAATAGCGGAATCAACAACGGCTTAGAAATGGATTGCATCAATTCATAATTTAATTGAATGCCTGTAATATGAGCAACAAGAACAACAATAAAAGCAATGAACCAGAATTCTTTTTTCATACTACAAATTTATACTTGCACCCACGCATCATTTTCCTTAATTAAATTAATCAACTCCTCTACTGCTACTTCACTGTTTACATTTCTTTTCATTACTTCTTTGCCTTTGTACAAGGTTATTTTTCCAGGACCGCTGCCCACATACCCAAAGTCGGCATCCGCCATTTCGCCGGGGCCATTTACAATACAGCCCATGATCGCAATCTTCACTCCTTTGAGGTGATTGGTAACGGCACGGATCTTAGCGGTGGTTTCCTGTAAGTCAAATAATGTTCTGCCGCAACTGGGGCAACTGATGTATTCAGTTTTGGATATCCTTGTCCGGGTTGCTTGTAAAATACTGAACGCTGTATTATTAGTGAACTGATAAATATCTTTTACTTCTAAATATGTTCTGCCGCTGGCTTTAATGTTTTCTAATTTTGAATCACCGCTGTAGCCCAAACAAATTCCATCACCGATACCTTCTAAAAACAATGCTCCGGTTTCTGTTGCGAAATGAATCAAGTGTTCATCAGGTGTTTGCCAATTGCTATCTGTGATTAATACAACCGGGTTTTTTATTTCCCTGGTCATTAGTTCTGTAAACATCCGCCGAACAGATTGCATAGCATTGCTGTTGGTTGAACTAAGACAAATAACCACTGTAGGATCGTTCGCCAGTTGCTCGAGGAAAGGACTAATTGCAGCATTGTCGTTATAGCAATCAACCATCACAAAATTCAATGTCTCACTTTTTTGTTCTGCCTCTATAAAACCGCTATCGCTAAAAATGGGGAAGTATTTTGATTTGTCTGAAGCATCTGCCCATGCAGCCGGATATACAATCACTTTCAATGTACCAGGTAATGCAAAATCCAGAAATTGATTACCTGTAAAAATATAATCTGCTGCTGCATCACCAATTGTCCATTTATCAGTGGCTGCATCATATGTGTAACCTATACTTTGCAAATGAGATGGAGTTATTTTTTCTATTTTACTTAAATCAGCAACAACAACAGGCACATGTTTACCACCGATATTATCAACTGCAAATGTTTCTCTTCTTTTGTATTCAAATGGATTGTAAGGAATATTTGTGTTATCGGAAACTGATTCCTGACTCCCGACTCCCGACTCCCGACTCGTATATCTCTTCACCAAATCCTTACACACCGGTATTTCAAATTCCGGGTCTTCAGTTAATGATACTCTAATTGTATCGCCTATGCCGTCTTCTAATAATGTACCGATACCAACAGCAGATTTTATTCTTCCATCTTCACCATCACCTGCTTCAGTTACCCCTAAATGCAATGGATATATCTCTCCAAACTCATCAAACATTGTTTTAATCAATAAGCGATACGCCTGCACCATTACCTGCGGATTGCTGCTTTTCATACTCAGCACAATATTGTGATAAGTCTCGGCTCTTGCAATCCGCAAAAATTCCATCGCACTTTCTACCATACCCATTGGTGTATCACCATAGCGGCTCATGATACGATCGCTGAGCGAACCATGATTGGTACCGATACGCATCGCCGTTCCGTACTCTTTACAAATTTTTACCAGCGGCGTAAAACGTTCTCTTATCCGATCAATTTCTTCTGCATATTCTGCATTGGTGTATTCAATTTGTTCAAATTTTTTCTTGTCAACATAGTTGCCGGGATTGACTCTTACTTTTTCAATAATTCTCGCTGCAATTTCTGCAGCATTGGGAGTGAAATGAATATCTGCAACAATCGGTGTAGTATATCCTTTTTTGCGAAGCTCATTTTTTATATTCAGTAAATTCTCTGCTTCATTTTTGGAAGGGGCGGTAATCCGGATCAACTCCGAGCCTGCTTCTATGCATCGGATACTTTGCTCTACGGTAGCAATTGTATCCATCGTATCCGTGGTAGTCATTGTTTGAATACGAATAGGATGAAAGTTACCGAGCTTTAAATCACCGATACTGACTTCTTTTGTTGGAAGACGTTTATATTGAATAAGGGATTCGCAGTATAATTGCATAGCTGCAAAACTAACAAAGATGAGGCAGCAAAGTTTACCAATCTTTTGTTTGTGAACCGCCGCTTTTAGACTTTAATTTCTGCAATCTCTGCTGGGCTTCTTTCTCTTTTTGTTCCAGCAGTTTAAGGCGTTGTTCAGCTTCTTTGGGACTTAACTTAGATTGCTGTTGCTTTTTCTGCTGCTGCTCATTTTTCTTTTTTTGCTGGTCGTCCTGCTTTTTTGGAGGAGGGGTTTTCTTTTTTAATTCAAGCATTGCTTTTTGAAGATTTTCCCTGGCTTCTTTATCGTTGGGGTCTTGACGCAAGGCGTTTTTATACGCTTCAATACTTTCTTCCAGCTTTTTTTGCTGACTTAGCACCGCCCCTTTGTTATAGTAAGATTTAGATTTTAAACCCGCCTCTTTTGCATCTCCTGCTATTTGGGTAAATGCTTTAACGGCTTCATCACTTTTATTTTGCTTAGCTAATGCATTAGCCCGGTTGAATTTAGCGGTTGCATTTACAGGGTCGGCTTTTAATGCTTTTTCATATTCGGAAGAAGCTTCGTCAAACTTTTGCTGTTTGTATAGATCATTACCTGCCTGTATCGCTTTCTGAACAGCTTCGGTTTGTCCAAACGAACTAAATGAACTTAACAGCAATAACAATATGACTATTGAATACTTCATGCAATCACTTTTTTTCTTTCCGGGATAAAAAATTCAACCAGTAAAAACACAAACATGCCCAGAGCCAACCACATATAGTAAGTCTTAAAATTCATTTGCGATACATCGCTGAAAGCTTTGGTCTCTATTTGTGACAATTGTGATTTTACCATCCTCACCGCTTCATCACTGCCTTCCAACCGGATATAAACGCCATTTGTTTGTTGTGCAATATCCTTTAGCACTTGCTCATTCAATTTTGAAATAACTGTAACACCTGTTTCATCTTTCTTTACATCGCCGGTGGCAGGATCAGGTATTGTTGTGCCTTCTGGAGAGCCAATACCAATGGTATTGATCATTACACCTTCTTCTGCAAGACTGGTCGCTGTTTTCACAGCTTCTTCATCATGTCCTTCGCCATCTGAAATTAATATCACGGCTTTGTATCTTCTTTCAGCCGGATTAAAAACTTTAGCACTCATCGTTAAGGCTTCGCCGATAACAGTGCCTTGTTGCGGCACTGCATCCGGACCAGCTGATGCAACAAACATTTTTGCAGCACCATGATCAACTGTTAATGGCATTTGTAAATAAGCTTTACCTGCAAATAATACTAATGCAATTCTGTCGTTCGGCATCTCCGTCATCAGTTTGCCAATAAACTGTCTTGCTCTTTCTAAACGACTTGGTTGCAGATCTGTAGCCAGCATACTCTTACTTACATCCAACGCAATTGCTACATCAATTCCTTTTCTAATTGTACTATCTGATGCGCCGGGTTTGCGGGGATTCATCACCGCTACTATTCCAAATGCAAATGCAATGCAAATACAAATAAATTTTACAGCAAATTTTACAGGAGAATAACCAACGGTTAATACTTTTACTAATCTTTCATCCCCCATCCTTTTTTTTACTTTTCTTTTCCATTGCAGCAGTGCAAGAAAGAGCAGCACCAAAATACCGATGGCGGCAAAAAGCAAAACGAAATCTTTATTTTGAAATTGTAAAGTCAATTTAATAGGTATAATTAGCTGATTTGATAAGTAATAAGCCATTACATTAATCAACAATTAAGCCATACTATTTACATCTTCCCTTCAAAAAAGCCAAGTTCTTTTAATATATCTTTTAGCATCTTCATTCTTACCGTCCACATATCAAAATCTTTATCTGGCGACTCAATATTCAGTACAAAAAAGTAAGGATGATTGTTCTCTTCTATCCAGCCAACGATCCAGCCGATAGAATGGCCGTTTTCTGTAAAACCCCAGCCGGTTTTATAGCCCAGGCGATAGTTGCTGTTGTTTTCAAACAACATAGCTCTTTTTACCATTTCCTGGTAACTTTTGAAGAATGGTAATTGATTGAAGTATAAACGTTTTACCAACCCTAATTGCTCATCCGAAGAAACTTTTAGCGAATTATCTAACCAGAAAGAATCAATTGCACTGGTAATTTTTTGGGTGCCGTACTTCAAGGAGTCTAACCAAAGCTGCATCGTATCTTTTCCAATTCTTCTTGCTACTTCCTGGTAATAATTTACCGATGAAACTCTGAAGGCATTATACATATTCAGATCCTGGTTCCAATCTTCGATACGACGTTTTACACCATCCCATTTTATCACCATACTATCGCTGCTGATCTTGCCGGTTTGCAAACCGATCAACGAATTAACGATCTTAAAAGTAGAAGCCGGTAAGTAGCTGCTATCTCTGTATCGACCCAAATTATGCACCGTGAATTTCCCGGTGCCATTATCCATTAATGCAAAGCTTCCGTCCACCTTATTTTCATCAAAATATCTCTTCAGTTTTTTATCCTGCTTTACATTATTGGGGGAGCAGGCAGCAATTAATACCGGCAAAAGCAATACATAGAAAAAAAGCCTCATTGATGTAAGAATTTGTGCAAAGTTAACTGCTAAGCGGTTGCCAAAATGTTGCCTGGGGAAATATTAGCTAATTCGAAGCCTTCTGCAATGGACTATTGCTTTCGTAGTAAAACAGCTTTCTGATAGCTGCCTACCTTGTGGCTGTCAACAGTAGGACTATCTTTTGTTCCGTTACCTGTTGTAGCAATTGGCTTAGCACTGATGCTATAAAATTCCACCATTAATTTATCATCTTCCATCCAATAATTATTGATAATGGTAGAATTTTGCACAGTAAAGGCACCACTTAGTTTACCGGCCACCCAAAACTGATCAAGTATAATTCCATTGTTTTCATTTATCTGCCAATGCACTCCTGCACTGTCTTTACAACTCAAAAAATAAGGCCGGTTGTCTTTGGTCGCATCACCATAAATTATTTGCCAGACCCAAACATTGATACTATCGGTTGGATGAATCCTTAATTCCATATTCACTTCTTGTGGTTCAGTTTTCCCGGTTTTGTACCATTTCAATTGTCCCCGCCACTTTCCTTGCCAGCTTTGCGGGAATGGTTGTTGGGCATTTGTAGAAAACGAAAAGGAAAGTAGAAATAGAAAAAACCAAACAACTCGCATAAACATCTTTTAATAAAAATAAAAAATCCCGCCTCGATGAAACGAAACGGGATGAATAATTTTTAATGGTGCATTACATATAAAAGCCACCTTTTTGCTTATAATGCTTATTACCCTGGCAATCCCTTTTAGTGGCTGCGCAAGAACTCATAACAAAAGCAACTGTAGCTACAAGAGCTAAACAAAGAAAAAACTTTTTCATACCGATTAAATAAATAACTGGGTCAACAAATTAATTAAGGAAGTTCAGAGGTAGGGATTCGGTAGAATTAGACCATGCAGATAAATAGAAAACGAAAGTAACACCCATATATTGCTTTTCATAACTTTTGACGGTATTTTTCCTGATAAGTGGAAAAAAATACGAAGGGATTTTCAATTATCGTAAAATCCCTATTTGCTTTAGCTTTACAGCTTTAAAACCTAAATAGCTAAGAATGAAATATCCATAAAAATTATCGAGCTAATTTGCACCGACAGCGATGATAATTTTTATGGATATACTATGTGACAAATTCTTAAAACAAAAATTAACACATGAAAACAATTGTTGGATTTTTGATGGCTTCTGCCTTTTTTATTACTGCTTGTAATAATAACAAACCTAAAGATTCAGTTACCATTACCAGCGAAGATGGAAAGGAACAGGTGACCATAGATGCCAATCAAATGCAGAATGCGGCAGAAGAAATGGAGAAGACAAAAGATGCATTGGGCAAATTAACACCACTTACTGCGGATGAATTAAAAGCAATATTTCCAGCAGAAGTGATGGGCACAGCAGTTTCTGGCTTAGAAGTAGCATCTGCTATGGGTGCATCAACTGCAGAAGCTAAATACAAAGTAAACGACAGCACAGATATCAAAATAAGCATTATTGATTGTGCCGGACCTGGCGGTGCAGGTATTTACAGTATGCAATACCTCGGAATGATGAACATTCAGCAAGAAGATGAAGATGAATACACTAAAACCATTGACTTTAATGGCGGCAAAGCATTTGAAAATTGCCGGAAAGATAGAAATGAATGTACCCTTACATATTTCAGCGGAGGCCGTCTTTTAATTTCGTTGGAAGGAGATAATGTTGGAATTAATACGTTGAAGGATGTGGCAAAGACTTTAAAGACTAAATAAATTCTTCTTTAGAATGAAAAAAATATTTTGTTTCCTATCAATTTCGTTATTGCTCACACATTTCCTCCTTGCACAAAATAATAGCACGGTTGGCAATAGCTTAAAAGAGATGAACAATGATACTTTGCTGTATTTGAAGCAGCAAATTCTTAATCAAAAAAACACTTACATTGGAAAGCCAATGGATAGCATTTTGAAGAATTTACCTGCGACAATAAAAGAGTATTCGAATGGAGATAATTCAAAAAACAGATCCTTGTGCAATGAAACTTCTTTTTACTTTTTTCCTATTAGAGAAACACCTAAGAGGATAGTCAAAAAGCAAGACCCGTTATTGATAATAATAACATGGGCAACTCCACTTGATACAAAAGAAATGGAAGCTTTAGGATTAGCAAAAATGTTTTCCGGCAAATGGAATCAAGTAGCTTACACCTATTTTAAGAACAAAATAGTATCAAATATAAAAATGGTTGAATTTAATTATGAGCTAAAATGAAAAAGCAGACAGATTAATAATTTAATAAGCCATATAATTACTTTTTGAAACAAAAACTGCGAACCCAAAAGCTTCGCAGTTTTTATATTTTACACTAATTGTTATATCACTTCAACACCCCCAACTCCTTCCCAGCTTTCGTAAATGCAGCAATAGCTTTATCCAAATGTTGCTGCTCATGTCCGGCACTTAATTGTACTCTTATTCTTGCCTGTCCTTTTGCAACAACAGGGAAAAAGAAACCAATTACATAAATTCCTTCTTCTAATAATTTAGCGGCAAAGTTTTGTGCCAGCACTGCATCGTACAACATAATTGGTACAATAGGATGATCGCCGGGTTTAATATCAAAGCCAGCTTCTGTCATTTTAGTACGGAAATATTTAGTATTGAATTCTAATTTATCCCGCAGGTCGGTTGATTCGCTCAGCATATCCAGTACAGCTATTGATGCACCAACAATAGAAGGAGCAACTGTATTGCTGAATAAATAAGGTCTTGATTTTTGGCGCAGCATCGATATAATTTCTTTTCTGCCAGACGTAAAACCACCAGATGCACCGCCCAATGCTTTGCCCAATGTGCCGGTGATAATATCTATTCGTCCCATTACACCACGATATTCATGTGTGCCTCTTCCTGTTTTTCCTAAAAAGCCAGACGAGTGACATTCATCGATCATTACAATTGCATCATACTTATCAGCGAGGTCGCATATTTTATCAAGTTGTGCAATCGTTCCGTCCATACTAAACGAACCATCCGTAACAATAATGCGGCTGCGCAGGTTGGCAGATTCCTGCAACTTTGCTTCGAGGTCTGCCATATTATTATGTTCATAACGGAAACGCTGTGCTTTACACAATCTTACTCCGTCAATAATAGAAGCATGATTTAATGCATCAGAAATAATAGCATCCTGTTCATTAAATAACGGTTCAAAAACACCGCCATTGGCATCAAAAGCGGCAGCATATAAAATGGTATCTTCTGTGCCGAGGAAAGTGGATATTTTTTCTTCCAGTTCTTTATGAATGTCCTGGGTGCCACAAATAAAACGAACGCTACTCAGCCCATAACCTCTGTTATCAATTGCTTTATGTGCAGCTTCAATCACTTTTGGGTGACTAGACAAACCCAAATA
>LNFJ01000131.1 GCA_001464625.1 Bacteroidia bacterium Ga0077558
GTTCGTTCTTTTGCTTTTGCCGAATACGGTTTCCCTGTTTGCCAGATAATTTGCAAGCCTGCTTTTAATAAATTATCCAACTCTTTATAAATTGCTTCATTAATGGACTTTGCACCAAGGCTTCCACCAACAACCAGAACGGTTTTCTTTCCTTCTTCCAGTGAAAAGAATTTCAATCCTTCACTTTTGGTAATTGTTGATTCCGCTATTGCTGTTCGCACAGGATTTCCTGTTATCGAAATTTTTTGAACAGTAAAGAACTTTTCCATTCCGTCAGTTCCTGTAAAAATTCGCCTGGCTTTTCTTCCCAGCATAATATTCGACCGGCCCGCAAATGAATTGGACTCATGAATAAAAGTCTTTATTCCTCTTGCCTGCGCAAATCGTAATACCGGGAAACTTGAATAACCTCCCACTCCTATCGCTGCATCCGGTTTAAACTTTTTAAAAATTGTTCGTACCTGTAAAAAACTTTTCAGCAACTTATAAGGCAAACCAATATTTTTTATCAAAGAGCTGCGGTTAAATCCCGCTATGTCTAATCCTTCTATTTTATATCCTGCCTGCGGCACTTTTTCCATTTCCATTTTCCCCTTCGCACCAATAAATAGTATCTCGATAGTTTCATCTATTTTTTTCAGCGCATTTGCAATAGCAATGGCCGGAAAAATATGCCCTCCTGTACCACCTCCTGCTATGATCACTCTCTTCGCCATACAATTATTTTACATCTGCAATAGCAGTTTTTCCTTCGAGCTGTTCTACATTTCTTGCTACACTTAATATAATACCGATAGCCAAACAGGTAAATATGAAACTCGTTCCTCCCATACTCACCAGCGGCAACGTAACCCCCGTTACTGGAAACAAATTCACTGTAACCGCCATATTTGCCACTGCTTGAATTGCCAGTGTAAAACTTAATCCTAATGCGAGAAATGCTCCAAACGCATAAGGACATCGTTTATAAATTCTGATACATCGATATAAAAACACTAAATAAATAAACATGATAAATGCGCCACCAATCAATCCATACTCTTCCATAATGATGGCGTAAATAAAATCATTATATGCCTGCGGTAAATAATCTCTTGTTGTACTATTTCCCGGACCTACACCAAACATTCCGCCTTTTGCGATGGCAATCTTTGCCTGGTTTACTTGGTAGGCACCTTCATCTATGTCTTTGCTTCCATAAATAAAACTCTCCATTCTGCCTATCCATGTATCAACACGACCAAATAAAGTAGAAGAAGATTTTTTTGTTGCTACAACTGCATCTTCATTTTTTTCTTTCCCATGACGAATTACTGCCGCAGAGATCAGGAAAACGATTGGTATCAACGCTACACCGATCGTCATTAATAAATGTTTAGTACTAACACGACCGATAAACATTAGTAATAGACAGCTTGCTCCAAGTAATAAAGCAGTAGAAAGATTTGCTGGTGCAATTAATGCACAAGTAATAGCGACCGGAGCAATAATTGGAAGAAATCCTTTCTTAAAACTTTTTATTACATCTTGCTTTTTGCTAATAAGCCTTGCCAGATACATGAACAAAGCCAACCGTGCAAAATCAGATGTCTGCATGGTCATATTAATTAACGGCAAACGAATCCAGCGACTACCTTCATTCATTTTTACACCGAAGAATAATGTGTAAAATAACAATGGCAACGAAATAAGAAATGCAATTTGTGCCGCTTTTGAATAGAACGTATAGTTAACCAAGTGGGCGAAATAAATTACCATTATGCCCGCCAATATAAATGCAACCTGTTTGAAAAGATAGATCTCGGTATTTCCTTTATAATTTTTATACGCCAATGAACCAGTAGCACTGTACACCGCCAACAAAGAAACCAATGTCAACAATATCACCAAAGCCCAAATAACCTTATCTCCTTTCGTTTTACTGAGCAGGTTATTAGTATTGAATGTGTTCCTTAACTCATTTAATCGTATGTCTCTTGTTGCGTCCATTTCTTATTATAATTCTTTCACTGCATGTTTAAACTGATTGCCCCTATCTTCATAGTTTTTAAATAAATCAAAACTTGCACAGGCGGGGCTAAGCAATACCACATCACCTTTATCGGCAAAATGAAAAGCTGCATGCACCGCTTCTGCTGCTGTTGATGTATTTATAATAGTGCTCACCGTATTACCAAATGCCTCGTGAATTTTTCTGTTGTCTGTTCCAAGGCAGATAATTGCTTTTACTTTTTCTTTAACCAATTCGTCGATCAAAGAATAATCATTCCCTTTATCTACTCCGCCCAAGATCAACACGGTTTGTTTGGTCATGCTTTCTAATGCATACCAGGTAGAGTTTACATTGGTGGCTTTACTATCATTAATAAACTCCACCCCCCTTACAGTTGCTACATGCTCCATGCGGTGTTCAAGACTTTGAAAATCTTGTACCGCATCCCGGATCTTTTCTTTCCGGATATCCAATGTTGTTGCGGCTACGCATGCTGCCATCGTATTGTATTGATTATGCTTGCCTTTAAGTGCAAAATCAAATACACTCATCGTGGTAAAATCTTGTCCCGTTCTTACGTACATGTCCCCGTCTTTAATAAATGCTCCGTTTGGTAGTTCTCTTTTCATACTTATTGGCAGTTGGTTAGATTGAATATTGAACTGGTTTAAATATTTAATTGTTATTTCATCATCAGCGCAGTAGATAAAATGGTCTCCTGGTCGCTGATTCATTGTTATTCGAAATTTG
>LNFJ01000132.1 GCA_001464625.1 Bacteroidia bacterium Ga0077558
ATGATTGACCATGGCATTGGTGATTTGCAAACCGTAAGTGCAAGAGCATTGAATGCAGGTATTGATATGGATATGGTAGGTGAAGGTTTACTGACCACATTAAAAAAATCGCTGGCCGAAGGCAAAATAACAGTAGCACAAATTGATATTGCCTGTAGAAGAATACTGGAAGCAAAATATAAACTCGGTTTATTTGATGATCCGTATAGATATTGCGATGACACCCGTGCAAAAACAGAAGTGTTCAATGCCGCACATAGAAAAGTGGCAAGAGAAACAGCAGCACAAAGTTTTGTATTGCTGAAAAATCAGGGAAATATTTTACCAGTAAAAAAATCAGGCACTATTGCATTAGTAGGCCCGTTAGCAGATAATGCAGAAAACATGCCCGGCACCTGGGCGGTAGCTGCAAGATTCAGCGAAGCGATTACAGTATTACAAGGATTGAAACAAGTGGGCGGCAGTAATGTAAAAATCCTTCATGCTCGGGGCAGTAATTTAGATGCAGACAGTTTGTTTGAAGAAAGAGCCGGTATGTTTGGAAAATCATTAAGAAGAGACAGTCGTAGTGCTCAAGCAATGATTGATGAAGCTGTATCAATCGCAAATCAAAGTGATGTTGTTGTTGTTGCCGCCGGCGAAAGCGCAGAGATGAGTGGCGAAAGTAGCAGCCGCAGTAATCTTGAAATACCTAAAGTGCAGCAGGATTTAATTAAAGCATTATTAAAAACAGGTAAGCCGGTTGTATTGGTTTTATTTACCGGCCGGCCATTAGCTTTAAAATGGGAGCAGGAAAATGTACCAACCATATTAAATGTATGGTTTGGAGGCAGCGAAGCTGGCTATGCCATTGCAGATGTATTATTTGGCGATGTAAATCCTTCAGGAAAATTGACAACTACTTTCCCGCAAAATGTAGGACAAGTGCCTTTGTATTATGCACACAAAAATACTGGCCGCCCTTTAGAAGAGGGTAAATGGTTTTCAAAATTCCGTAGCAATTATTTAGATGTAAGTAACGATCCGGTGTACCCGTTTGGCTACGGACTAAGCTATACCAGTTTTTCTTACAGCGATATTAAATTAAGCAGCACATCATTAAAAGGTAATCAAACGTTGACAGCATCAGTTACAGTTACTAATACTGGTAAATATGATGGTAAAGAAGTAGTGCAATTATACATCCGTGATGTAGTAGGCAGTGTTACAAGACCGGTTAAAGAATTAAAAGGATTTCAAAAAGTTGATGTAAAAGCCGGCGAAAGTAAAACGGTTACTTTTAATATCACACCGAATGATTTAAAGTTTTATAATTACGATTTGAAGCATGATTGGGAAGCCGGGGAATTTCATATTATGATTGGCGGCAACTCAAGAGATGTGAAAATGGGAAAAGTAAATTGGAATAAATAAATTATTAATTATTATACAAAGACTGCTGATGAAACACCTGCTGTCAACAATAATTTTCTCGTTGTTAACCGTAGTGCTGTTTGCTCAGCAGCCTTTTTTATTATTCTCGCCAGATTCTTCGCTTCGGTTAGAAGTGAGGACTAATAATAAAATAGCCTGGCAATTATTCGCCAAAAATCAATTACTCGTTCAATCATCTGCCATTGATATTGAATTGGCTAATGGCAAAAAAATGTCAGACAATATTCAGGTTGCAGAACATAGTTATGGCTCCCAAAAATCAGATATTGTTGTCCCCGTTCCGTATCGGAGTAAAAAAATCATTTCCCGGTATAATCATTTAGACATTGCTTTTAAAGAACCGTTTTTAGTACAATTTCAATTGTTCAATAACGGCATGGCGTACAGCATAGGCACTCAGTTTCCAGATTCAATAACGGTTCAACATGAAACGGCATTATTTGAAATTGACCCTCAATCCGCAATTTGGTTTCCACATATTGATAAGCGACCGGGGATGGATCGATATCATACCAGCTTTGAAGGAATTTATAAAAAAGAAGTGTTGAAAGAAATTCCAGATACAATGCTTACTTATGCGCCAGTTACCGTTGCATTACCAAACGGATATAAGCTGGCTTTTTCAGATGCTAACCTGATTGATTATCCCGGAATGTTCTTACAAAAAACTAAAAGCGGTTTACAAGGTGTATTTACTCCCTATCCTTTAAAGGAAGAAATGACCGATGGCGAATTCCCACAATTAATAGTAACAGAAAGGGCTGATCATATTGCAAGAATCAATGGTAATAGAATGCTTCCCTGGCGTGCCGTATTAGTTGCAAAGGATGATATTGAGTTGCCGGTGAATGATATTATTTATAGCCTTAGTGATTCACCAGCAGCCGGAACTGATTTCTCCTGGGTGAAACCCGGAAAGGGAACAGACGAATGGATAACAGGTATTAATTTATTTAATGTGCCCTTTGTAGCCGGCATCAATACCGCTACGTATAAATATTATATTGATTTTGCAAAACGCTTTGGCTTCAATCAGATAATGTTGGATGCTGGATGGAGTGACTATAAAGATTTATTTAAAATCAATCCCGCCATCAATATGGATGAGCTGGTGCGGTATGCCAAACTAAAAGGAATAAAATTAATGTTGTGGACACTCTGCTCCACCTTAGAAAAACAATTAGATAGTGCATTAGTACAATTTAATAAATGGGGAGTGCAATCCATCATGACGGATTTTATGGACCGGGATGATCAGAAGACCGTAAACTTTTATCATCGCATTGCAAAAGCTTGCGCTGATCATAAGATTGCTGTTATGTTTCATGGTGCCTTTCCGCCCAAAGGATTCAATCGAACCTGGCCCAATGCCATTACACAAGAAGGTGTACTCGGTGCAGAATGGAATATCTGGAGTGAACTGGCTACACCAGAACATAATGTTGCACTAGCTTATACAAGAATGTTGGCCGGACCAATGGATTATGAACCCGGTTTATTATTAAATGCACAGAAAGACCAGTTCAGACCGATTGGAAAAAATCCGATGAGCATTGGCACCCGTTGTCACCAACTCGCCATGTTTGTAGTGTACGATAGTCCGTTACAAATATTTAGTGGTAATATAAGCCAGGGGTTTAAGGAACCGGCTTTTATGGAATTACTTGGCAGCATCCCTACCACCTGGGATGAAACTAAAATTCTGCAAGGAAAAATTGGTGAATTTATTATAACCGCCAGAAAGAAAGGTAATGATTGGTTTATTGCCGGTTTAAATAATAGCACGGCGAGAGAAATTTCGTTCCCAATAAATTTTTTGGGCACAGGTAATTATATGGCTACATCATGTGTGGATGGTGTAAATGCACATAACTATGGAAGTGATTATAAAATAAATAAACAGCAAGTCAATAAAAATAGTTTGGTAACAATTAAGATGGCGCCCGGTGGAGGCTTCGCAATAAAAATCAACAAATGATTTTATGTAGATAAATCACTTCCTTCAAAACAAAATCATTTTAGAAAGTAGTACAGTTTAATAATTGGGTAAATTAATAAGGCAATGACAAAATATTTTATATGTACAGCAATCTTTGTTTGTGTATCGTTAACTACAAAGGCGCAAAAAAAAACAATTGACCAAAAAGTGGATTCTGTCCTTCGTCTGATGACACTCGATGAAAAGATTGGTCAGATGAATCAATATAATGGTCCCTGGGCTGCTACAGGTCCGTTATCTGGCAATGATGATATTGTTGCGCAGATTAAACAAGGCAAAGTAGGTTCCATGCTGAATGTAACGGGCGTTGCAAGAACAAAAGAGCTTCAGCAATTGGCCATGCAAACAAGATTAAAAATCCCCTTACTGTTTGGGCAAGATATAATACATGGACATCGAACAATTTTCCCCATTCCATTAGGAGAAGCTGCCAGCTGGGATATAAAAGCAATAGAACTGTCGGCAAGAATTGCAGCTACCGAAGCAAGTGCTGCCGGTGTGCATTGGACATTTGCACCCATGGTAGATATTGGCCGTGACCCTCGCTGGGGCCGGGTAATGGAAGGTGCAGGCGAAGATCCATTTCTCGGTAGTGCTATTGCTACAGCAAGAGTAAAAGGTTTTCAGGGAAAAGGTTTAGGAAATACCGATGCGGTGATGGCTTGTGCTAAACATTTTGCAGCCTATGGCGCAGCAGTAGGTGGCAGAGATTATAATTCTGTTGATATGAGTTTGCGTCAATTGCATGAAGTGTATTTACCTCCATTTAAAGCAGCATTAGATGCAGGTGCAGCTACATTCATGAATTCGTTTAATGATTTAAATGGTGTGCCAGCCACTGGCAATACTTATTTGCAACGGGATCTTTTAAAAAAACAATGGGGTTTTAAAGGATTTGTAGTAAGTGATTGGGGTAGTGTGGGAGAAATGATTAATCATGGCTTTTCAAAAGATAGTAAAGAAGCAGCCATGCAGGCGACTAATGCCGGTAGTGATATGGACATGGAGAGCCGTAGTTATATTCAACACCTGAATAGGCTGGTGAAAGAAGGCAAAGTAAAAATGGCGGTGATTGATGATGCGGTAAAAAGAATTTTGAAAAAGAAATTTGAAATGGGTTTGTTTGATGATCCATTTAAGTTTTCTGATGAAGCCAGAGAAAAGGCACAATGGAATAATACTACACATCTGGAAGCTTCAAAAGATATGGCAAGGAAAAGTATTGTACTGATGAAAAATGAAAAGCAAATATTGCCGTTAAGTAAGCAAACAAAAAAAATTGCCTTGATCGGCCCATTGGTAAAATCAGTAAAAGACCATTTAGGCTTCTGGAGTTATGATTGGGATGATGATACAGCAAGAATTCCATCGTTGTATGATGCAATTCAAACAAAATTAGGGGGCAATTCAAATCTGCTATATTCCAAAGGTTGTAATATAATCGACACAAGCAAAGCTGATTTTGCAGAAGCAATTGCAACAGCACAGCAATCCGATATTGTAATTATGTATGTAGGCGAACACAGGGCCATGAGTGGGGAAGCCAAAAGTAAAAGTAATATTCAGTTGCCCGGTGTACAGGAAGATTTAATAAAGGCAATACATGCTACCGGTAAACCTGTTGTGGTGATTATTGGTGCAGGACGTCCATTAATTTTTAATTGGACATCCAATAATGTTCCGGCTATTGTATACTCCTGGTGGCTCGGAACAAAAGGCGCAGAAGCTATTGCAGATGTGTTGTTTGGGGATTACAATCCTTCCGGTAAATTACCGATGACCTTTCCCAGAACTGAAGGACAAATTCCCGTTTATTATAATTATTATAAAACAGGTCGTCCTGCTGCTAATGATAGTGATGTAAATTATGTATCTGCTTACATTGATTTACCCAATAGTCCGCAATATGTATTTGGTCATGGGTTAAGTTATACCAGTTTCAGTTATTCAGAGATTGAACTAAGCCACACATCTCTTAAAGGGAACCAGCAACTAATAGCATCGGTCACAGTATCTAATACTGGTAATTATGATGGCGAAGAAGTGGTGCAATTATACATAAGGGATATGGTGGGTTCTGTAGTGCGTCCGGTAAAAGAATTAAAAGGGTTTCAAAAAATTAAGCTCAGTAAAGGAGAAAGTAGAAAGGTTTCTTTTACCATTACACTTGAAGAGTTGAAATTTTACAACACCGACCTGAAATATATATGGGAAGCTGGTGATTTTCAGGTAATGATTGGCGGCAGTTCCAATAATCTAAAAATGGGGAAAGTTAGTTGGGTAAAATAGAAAATTGAATTCTATCGTTAACGGTAAATATTTTGCTATGATAAAAAAAATAGTACTCCTGGTTGTTATTAATTTATTATTCCAACAAACCCAGGCACAGGATATAAGCTTGTTTGAAAAGCATTTGCTAATTCAAAATGGAGATACACTTCCTTATCGCCTGTTGCTGCCTGAAAATTATGATGCGTCAAAAAAATATCCGTTAGTATTTTTTTTACATGGTGCTGGCGAAAGGGGAAATGACAATGAAAAGCAATTGGTGCATGGTGCGAAATTGTTTTTAAAAGAAGAGAATAGAAAAAATTTCCCCGCTATTATAGTTTTTCCTCAATGCCCCGCTAATAGCTTTTGGAGCAATGTGCAATTCAAAATGGATAATGGAAAACGAGTATTCGAATTTCAAGAGGCAGGCGAGCCAACCATAGCAATGAAGTTGGCGCAGGCATTATTAATCAAAATTATGCAGACCTACCCGGTAGCTAAAAAGCAGATTTATATAGGTGGCCTCTCCATGGGTGGTATGGGAACATTTGAAATGGTTCGTCGAAATCCAAAATTATTTGCAGCCGCTATTCCAATTTGTGGAGGGGGAAATACTGCTACTGCTTCAAATCTCAAAAAAACAAAATGGTGGGTTTTTCACGGCGGCAAAGATGATGTTGTGCCGGCAAACTTATCCGAAGAGATGGTAGGAGCATTGAAAAAAGTAAAAGCCACAGTAAAATTCACCCTTTATCCTGATGCCAATCACAATAGCTGGGATCCTGCATTTGCCGAACCAACATTATTAAGCTGGTTATTTTCACAACGTAAATAAAATATGCATTGTTGATGTTCGTTAGGAATCAAATCTATTTTTACGTTGAATAACAAAGCTGATATATGAAAATTTTATTCCTTGCTATATACATTATTACACTTGCAGCCTGCACAGCTACACAAAAAAGCTTTGCACCTGTTAAGTTTGCCGATAATCCAGTAATTGCCCATCGGGGGGCTTGGAAGAAAAATAAGTTGCCGGAAAATTCTATCGCTGCATTAAAAGAAGCGATCCGTCTTGGCTGCACCGGTTCCGAATTTGATATATGGATGACAGCGGATGATTCTATCGTTATCAATCATGACCCTAATTACAATAAATTAACAATAGAAAAAACAAACTATGCAGATCTGTTGGCATTCAAACTTTCGAATGGAGAAAAAATTCCTACGTTGAGAGAATACTTATTGGCTGGGTTGGAAAATAATAAACAAACGATGCTGGTGCTGGAAATAAAGCCTTCTACTATTAGTGTTGACAGAGGAAAATTGGTAGCAACAAGAGTGGTGCAACTGGTGAAAGAATTAAATGCAACCGCTATGTCTGCCTATATCAGTTTCGATTATGAAATATTAAAAAAAATAATTGAAATAGACCCAATGGCTTCCACGCAATATTTAAAAGGCGATATCGAACCTACTCAATTAAAGAAAGATAAAATGACGGGACTCGATTATCATTTTTCTGTTTTCAAAAAACAACCGACATGGACAGAACAGGCAAAAAAAGAAAAATTGATCTTAAATGCCTGGACAGTGAATGACGCTGCTGAAATGAATCTGCTTTTAGATAATGGCTTTAATTATATTACTACAAACGAACCGGAACTGCTTTTTGAAATTGTGCGGAATCGCTCAAAAAAGTAATAAGTAATTAATTACAATCTCACTTCTTCAAAATCTATATAATCACCAGCTTTTGTTTTAGGCTGTGGTTGTGGTGAAGCAGGCTGCGTATTATATCCTTGCTGCTGGTTCATCTGTTGTTGCTCTTGCATTTTAGTCTGCATCTCTTTAAAACCCTTTTTAATTTTTCGGGTTGCCATGTAAACAGGTATCACCAGTTTAAAAATAAACTGGTATAATATGTAGGCCAATATGGCGAATAAAACATATTTCATACAGCAAAGATAACCCTCTCACTTTTTTCTTTGCCGAGATAAACTCAAAGCTCACCGAATTTTAACCTCGCCTTTTTAGCACTCAAGATTTGGCTTATAAAGGTATTTTCCCTTATATTTGCAGTGGAATTAGCAGTAAGAAGGGAACGAAGTCGTTCCCTTCTTCTTTTATACAAAATGGCCGGAGAAGCACAAATACAATTACTGGAACAAAAAATAAATGCACTAATTAGTGCAGAAGCAGATTTGTTTTTGGTAGAAATTAAGATCAAGCCTACAAATAACATTAAAGTTTTTGTGGATGGAGATCAAGGAGTTAGCATTGAAAAGCTGGTTCAGTATAACCGAAAACTATACAAACAAATTGAGGAAGAAGCTATGTTTCCGGGAGGTGATTTCTCCCTGGAAGTTTCATCTCCCGGTTTGGAAGAGCCGCTGAAATTACAGCGGCAGTACGTTAAAAATATTGGACGATTTGTAGAAGTGGTAGATCTGGAAGGCGGGAAAATTGAAGGTAAGCTAACGGCTGCTACCGAAGAAGCAATAACAGTAGAAGAAATAAAGGGAAAAGGCAAAAAAATGGAAACAGTTCAACATAGTATTCCATTAACGGGTGTAAAAACAATAAAAGTTCAAATTAAATTTTAAACCTTACGAATTTCAAAAAATATGAGTTATGTCAAGTATTAATCTAATAGATGCGTTCCAGGATTTTAAAGAAGCGGAAAATATTGACCGCCCTACTATGATGAAAGTAGTAGAAGATGTATTTAAAACCTTGCTGCGCAAAAAATACGTTAGTGATGAAAATTTTGATGTTATCGTAAATGCTGAAAAAGGCGACTTGGAAATTATCCGCCGTCGTATGATTGTGGAAGATGGACAAGTAGAAGATCCGCTGGCACAAGTAGCATATTCTGATGCAGTAAAAATTGAACCGGATTTTGAAGTAGGTGAAGAATTATACGAACCGATCGACTTGTTCGACTTTGGTCGCAGAGCAATTTTAGCAGCCAAACAAACCCTTGCCAGCCGTATTAGCGACCTGAAGAAAAACGTTTTAGCTAAAAAATATGGTGATAGAGTAGGCGATATTATCAGCGCCGAAGTGTACCAAGTATGGAAAAAAGAGATTTTATTACTGGATGAAGAAGGTAATGAATTGATATTACCAAAAAGTGAACAAATCCCGCAGGATTATTTCAAAAAAGGCGAAACTACCCGGGCAGTGGTAAAAAAAGTTGACATGAAGAATAATAGTCCGGTTATTATTCTTTCCCGAACTTCACCAGAGTTTTTAGCGAAGCTTTTGGAAATAGAAGTTCCGGAGATTTTTGACGGATTGATCGTTATTAAAAAGATCGTAAGAGATCCGGGAGAAAGAGCTAAAGTAGCAGTTGAATCTTACGACGATCGTATTGACCCCGTGGGAGCTTGTGTAGGTATGAAAGGAAGCCGTATTCATGGTATCGTTAGAGAATTGAAGAACGAAAATATTGACGTAATAAACTGGACCAGTAATATCCAATTATTAATTCAGCGTTCTTTGACTCCGGCTAAAATTACCAGCATGGAACTGGACAATGAAGGAAAGCATGCAAATGTTTACCTGAAACCAGATCAGGTTTCATTAGCAATTGGCCGCAGAGGGGTTAATATAAAATTGGCCTGTGAATTGACAGGTTATGAGTTGGATGTGTACCGTGATAAAGAAGGCGATGAAGTGGATGAGTTTGATATTGACCTGGAAGAATTTAGCGATGAGATTGAAACCTGGATCATTGATGAACTGAAAAGAGTGGGTTGTGATACAGGTCGCAGTGTATTGAATCTTACTCCGGAAGAATTAGAAAGAAGAACAGATCTGGAGAAAGAAACAATTGCAGACATAAGAAGAATATTAAAAGAAGAATTTGAAAAAGAATAAAATGGTGAATGGTGCATAGTGAGTGGTCAATAGATCTATAACACAATTCACCATTGACAATTCACTATTGACAATTAAAAAACCTGAATGGCAGAATTAAAACTTCCGAGATTATTAGCAGCGGCAAAAGAATTTAACGTTGGTCAGGATACCATTATGGATTTCCTGTTGGGGAAAGGTTTTCCCAAAGATGAACTTAAGCCTACGTCAAAATTGACGGAAGACATGTATCGTTCATTGCAGCAGGAATTTTCCAGCGATAAAGCTGCTAAAATGAAAAGCGATCAGGTGGATCTCCCCAAAGGAGCTTCCGCTGAGGCAAAAAAGAAAAAAGAGGACGAAGAGATAAGCTTTAAGAAAGATGAAAAAGCAGCAAAAGCTGTAAAGAAAGAGGAACCCAAGCCGGTTGTAGCAGAAGAAGTTCCTGTAGCGGTTGAAGAGAAAGCAAAACCTGCTAAAGAAGAGCCAACAAAAGAAGAAGAAAAAGCGGAAGAGAAAAAAGAAGATGTAGTAAGAGTTGAGGCTCCCGAAGTGGAAGGGCCAAAAGTGATTACAAAAATTGACCTTTCTGCCATTGACTCTTCAACAAGACCGAAGAAAATTATCAAGTTAAAGAAAGAGGAGCAGCCTGCAGCGACGCAAGAGGCTAAGCCAGTTGAAGAAATAAAACCTGTAAAGGCAAAAACTAAAAAGAAAGAAGAAGAACCAGTTGCGGCAAAACCAATTGAAGAAGTTACTCCTGTAAAAGAAGAACCGGTGGCAGAAGAGGGGCCTGCTGTTATTGAAAATATTGAAGTTGAAAAACTCACTGGTCCCAAAATTCTAGGTAAAATTGACCTTCCTGTTAATAATGACACAAGACCCGTAAAAGAAGAAAAGAAAAAAAGAAAGCGTATCCCTATCGAAAAGAAGGATGCGAAGAGAGAAATTTTTATCAATAAGGATACTGCAGGTGGTGGCGATAGAAGACAAGGCGGTGGACCTGGTGGTCCGGGTAATTTTAACCGTGGCCGTGGTGGCAATACCGGAGCAGGTGGAAATCGGAGACCAGGTGGTCCTGGTGCAGGTGTCGGTCGTAGGGAAGATAAATTAATTGACTCAAAAGAAATTCAGGAAAAGATAAAAGAAACGCAAGCCAAACTGGCAGGCGGCGGTGCCCGGGGTGGTAAAGGTCTCAAAGCAAGACAGCGTCGTGAAAAAAGACAAGAAGCCGTAGATGCACAAGGAAATGTAGGCGATGATAACAAATTGCAGGTAACCGAGTTTATCAGTGTAAGCGAATTAGCAAGCCTGATGGATGTAAGCTTTGCAGAAGTTATCAGCAAATGTATGAGCCTTGGTATCATGGTATCAATCAACCAGCGTTTGGATGCAGAGGTGATAGAATTAGTAGCAAGCGAATTTGGCTATGATGTTGAGTTCATCAACATGGAGAAGCAAATGGAGATGGAAGAAGATGATGAGGATGATAATGAAGAAGATCTGGAATTCCGTTCACCAATTGTAACTATCATGGGCCACGTTGACCATGGTAAAACATCATTGCTCGATTATATCCGTAGTGCCAGTGTTGTAGCAGGTGAGGCTGGAGGTATTACGCAGCACATCGGTGCATACCAGGTTACTCTTCCAAATCAAAAAGAAATTACCTTCTTAGATACTCCCGGCCACGAAGCATTTACAGCGATGAGGGCAAGGGGTGCAAAGGTTACTGACATTGCTGTAATTGTAATTGCGGCGGATGATGCGGTGATGCCACAGACCCGTGAAGCAATTAGTCATGCGCAGGCAGCAAATGTGCCAATGATATTTGCGGTAAATAAAATCGATAAAGACGGAGCTAACCCAACCAAAATATACGAGCAGCTTTCGCAAATGAATATTCTCGTAGAAGAGTGGGGTGGAAAATTCCAAAACCAGGAGTTGGCAGCCAAGAGTGGATTGAACGTAGATAAGCTTTTGGAAAAAATATTATTAGAAGCAGAAATGTTGAACCTGAAAGCGAATCCCCACAAGGAAGCAACAGGTACGATCATTGAAGCCTCATTAGATAAAGGTCGGGGCTTCGTTGCAACCCTACTGGTAGAGAACGGCACGTTGAAGCCAGGTGATTTGATAGTGAGCGGACAATATTTTGGCCGTGTAAAAGCACTCTTCAACGAAAGAAATAAAAAAGAAACCCAGGCAGGCCCATCTGCACCGGCAGTTGTATTAGGATTGAATGGTGCACCACAAGCTGGTGAAAAATTCAAAGTATATGCTGATGAAGCAGAAGCAAAGGAAATTGCTAATCGCCGGGCACAGATATTAAGAGAACAAGGTATCAGAACCAAGAAACATATTACACTAGATGAGATTGGTCGTCGTCTTGCATTGGGGAGCTTCAAAGAATTGAAAGTTATTATTAAAGGTGACGTGGATGGATCAGTAGAAGCATTAAGCGATTCATTACAGAAACTATCTACGCCGGAAATATTAGTAAGTGTAATTCATAAAGGTGTTGGTCAGATCAATGAAAGTGATATCGTATTAGCAGAAGCATCGGATGCAATCGTAATTGCGTTCAACGTTCGTCCATCATTACAAGCATCAAAACTGGCAGACAATGCCGGTATTGAAATAAAGATGTACTCTATCATTTACAACGCAATTGAAGAAGTGAAGAGTGCAATGGAAGGCATGTTGGAGCCGAAAGTACAAGAGAAGATCGTTGCCAATGTAGAGATCAGAGAAGTGTTCAAATTCGACAAGGCAACAGTGGCAGGATGTGTGGTATTGGATGGTAAAATTAAAAGGGATTCCAAGGTTCGTCTTATCAGGGATGGTATAGTTACGTATCCTTCCGGCGAAGGTGCCAGTGCAGAATTGGCTTCTTTGAAACGCTTTAAAGACGATGCTAAAGAGGTATTGTCCGGCATGGAATGTGGATTAACAATTAAAAATTTCAGTGATTATAAGGTAGGAGATGTGGTAGAAGCTTACGAAGTTGAAGAAGTGAAAAGAACTCTTTAAACAGTAGCGAGTTTTGAGTAACGAGTTTCGAGAAAAACTCTGGAACTTAAAGTCTCGCAGCTAGAAACTCGTAACTCGGGGCTTTTCTCCCGAAACTTTTGTTAAATACCTTTCAAACTATCCCCTGTTTTTGGCAGGAAAAGTACTTTTGAACTTATGCGTTATACAAAAAGAATATTGACTCTCTGCTTTTTATTGTTTAGCGTTACCGCTATTGCACAATCGCAGGCAAAAAAAATTGTAGCTGATAAAATTGCTGCTATTGTAGGCGACAGAATTATACTACAATCAGATATTAAAAACTCCATAGCAGATATTGCCCGTCAGGGCGGCACTGTTCCTGAAGATGCTCAATGTTTATTAATGGAACAAGCTGTTATTTCTAAAGTATTGATGTTGCAGGCCGAAAAAGATTCGTTACCGGTAAGCGATGAAGAAGTAGAAGCAGAGCTTGATCAAAAAATACGTTATTACATTAATCAGTTAGGTACACAAGAAGCATTAGAAGAAGTAGCGGGTAAAACTATTTACCAGATTAAAGATGATGCAAGAGAATCTGTGAAAGAACAAAAACTGGCTTCTGCCATGCAACAAAAAATTGTGGGCGGTACCAGGATAACTCCCAATGAAGTAAAAGCATTTTTTGATAAAATACCGAAAGACAGTTTGCCTTTTTATGAGTCGGAACTGGAAATATGCCAGATAATTATTTACCCCAAAGCTTCCCGTGATTTAGAACAGTATATTATCGGGGAGATGAATAATTACAAGAAACAAGTGGAGTCGAAACTGGCAACGTTTGATCAATTGGCCAAAAAAGTATCGGAGGATCCGGGAAGTAAGGATCGTGGCGGACAGTATCAGATCAACCGAAATGAAAAAAGCTGGGATCCTATATTTATGTCAACTGCTTTTCGCTTAAAAGAAGGCGAAATATCGGTACCTGTAAAATCAAAGTTTGGGTATCATATTATCCAAATGGTTGAACGTAACGGGGATGATGCTATAGTTCGTCATATACTTCGCATACCTCCGGTAACCGATGATGAAATAAAGCAAACCATCAGTAAACTTGATACAGTACGATCTAAAGTTGTTGCTGGTACTATCGGTTTCAACGAAGCGGCAGGAAGGTACAGTGACGACGATGCAGTTAAATTTGCAGGACCTTGTGTTACTGGCAGAGATGGATCTACATATGTTACCATTGATGCATTAGATAAAGACATGGTAGCAATGCTTGCCAAAATGAAAGTAGGAGATATTTCTCAGCCAACAGCTTTTACAGATGAGCAAGCTAAAAAAGGAGTGAGAATTGTTTATTTAAAATCCCGTTCAGAACCACATCGGATGAATTTAGAGGATGATTATAGCAAAATATCTCAGTTCGCTTTAGAAGAAAAGAAAAGCAAAACATTGGATAAATGGCTGCAGACAAAAGTTCCAACTTATTATATAATGATAGATGGAGAAACCGGGAATGAGTGCCCCAAGCTTATGCGATTTGCTACTGATACTAAATCATTTTAAAACTATTAATATTATTGCAAGCCGTTCCGAATCTATCGGGACGGCTTTTTTATTAAATGCATGATAGTAAGTGTTTATATTGATTCAATTGTTAGCTTTTTTATTTTTATATAGCTAATTTTATACAACAGCATAATAAATCCTTATCAGCGAATTCCATCAGCAATGCCAGTATCTGATTATTTACAAAATGTATCCGGCTACTTTCAAAAATCAGGACAATTCTATTATATCCTTGTTGATCAACAAGGAATTTGTATTGAAGCAAACTATCTCTTTCGAACAATGGTTGCTGCAGAGCCCATGGTTTTTGCAGGCGTACCCATACAAAATTTTCTTTCAGAAAGTGAGGAGGTAAAGTATAGGCAGGCGGCTCAGTCCTGTTTGGAGAATCCTGAAAGCAGTACCGCTATTTGTCTCAATATAATTGGTATCAATTCTACTAACACCATAAATTGGGAGTTTTCTGCCATTACAAATCACGGGGATGATGCAAAATTAATTTCCGGAGTAGGTATTCTTGATACAGTTTCAAATGGAGTTGGAACAAGTATTGGAGAAATAATCGGAAGAGCGGCTGAACGAAACAAAGCTTATGAGCTTAGTGCCGAAGGGCTGTGGATGTTTGAAACAGAAGAACCCGTTTCTGTTAATTTACCTGCAGACGCAATCATAAACTTCTGGGAACAACATGCAGTATTGACCGAGTGTAATGAAAATATTGCGAAAATGTATGGATTTAATACCGCAGAAGAAGTTATAGGAATGCGCCTAAATAAATTTATGGATTTTAAAAATTCTATTTGGGTCGATTCGCTTAAAACTTTTATTCAAAACGGATTTAATGCAAGCAAAGTAGAAACAGTTGAGTTTGATAAAGATAGCAAGGAGTTGTTTTTTTTAAATAACATGAAAGGAATTGTGGAAAATGGATTCCTGAAAAGAGTGTGGGGAACACAGCATGATATTACCAGGCAACGAACAGCAGAAAAACAGTTAAAGCAAAGTGAACTTTTTTATAGAAACCTTATTGCACATTCTTTTGACGGCGTAATACTCACCAATGATGATGGAGTAATTACTTTTGCATCTCCTTCCATAAAAGAAATATTAGGATACGATCCAAAGGAAGTAATTGGGAAAATTACTTTTGATTTTACACATCCTGATGATCATGCTATTGCTATCTCAGCTTTTAATGATGAGCTGTTGCGGCAGCCAAAAAATAAATTTGTATGGCTTCGGTTACAAAAAAAAACCGGCGAATGGATATGGTGTATTGTAAGAGGACATAACCTTACGCATAATCCTTATGTAGGAAAGATGATGGTTTATTTTTATGATGACACGTTGCGTAAGCAGGCAGAAGATGCACTTCGCCAAAGTGAGCAACGCTTCCACCACCAGGCAATTATTCTAAATAACGTAACAGATATAATTGTTACAACAGATGTCAACAGGATAGTTACTTCCTGGAACAATGTAATAGAAAAGCTTACAGGAATAACTAAAGAAGAAGCAATAGGAAAGCAATTTCGGGAGGTGTTGGTCAGTGATTATTCTCCTTATACACATGACCAGGTTGCAGAAATTGTTTTTAAGGAAGGCATATGGAGGGGCGAGATATCTTTTGAGGGTAGCGACGGGGAAATGAAATATTTACTACATACGGTTTCATTATTTAGGGATGAGGAAGGGAAGGTCATTGGTTTGCTGGGAGTAGGAAAAGAAATTACCGAAAGAAAAAAAGCAGAGGCTAAGCTTCAGGAAAGTGAATTGTTTTATCGTAATATGATATCTAATTCACTTGATGGGATTATTATGACTAATAAAAATGGAATTATTGTCTATTGTGGACCCTCTGTAGTTAAAATATCCGGGTATGAGCCGGCCCAGCTATTGGGTCGTTCTTTTGCCGATTTTGTACATCCGGATGATTTGATGATAACTATTGATGCTTTTTCTCTTGAACTAAAAAAACAATCAGTACTAAAATATTTGCTTATCAGGCTTAAACATTCCAACGGGGTTTGGACATGGTGCACTGTAAGAGCACATAACCTTTTGGAGAATTCTGGCGTAAATGCGATAGTAGTTTATTTTACAAATGATTCTAAGCGAAAAGAAATAGAAGATAAGCTAAGAGAAAACGAAAAACAGTTTAGAAGCCTCATTCATAACTTACGACAAGGTATTCTTTTGCAGGATGAAAAAGCACAGATGATTATTTGGAACCGGGCGGCTCTTGATATGCTGGGGCTTACAGAAGAACAACTTATTGGAAGAACATCTTTTGATCCTGTTTGGAATGTAATTCATGAGGACGGTACCAATTTTCCCGGCCATTTGCACCCGGTACCCGTTGCCATTCAGACAAAAAAATCTGTACAGGATGTAGTAATGGGAGTGTTCCGGCCGACAACTAATGACCGGGTGTGGCTGCTCGTTAATGCAGAGCCGGTATTTGATGAACAACAAAATATTATCAATGTTATTTGCTCCTTTACAGATATTACAGAACAAAAACGGTTGTCGCAGGAATTGGTAGAGCAGGAGGTGCATAAACAAAAGCAAATAACTCAGGCCACCATTGACGGGCAGGAGAAAGAACGACAGCAAATTGGAAAGGAACTGCATGATAATATTAATCAGCATCTGACTACTACCCGCCTATATCTTGAAGTAGCAAAGGAAAAGGCATCTGGCGAATTAAAAGAAATTATTGATCAGTCGCACAAAAATCTTGTATCAATAATTAATGAGATTAGAAGCTTATCTCAATCATTAGTACCACCAACACTAGGAGACTTGGGACTCATTGAGTCGATACAAGAGCTTTGTGATTCTTTAAAACGGGTACACACATTTAAAATTGAATTCCTCTATCGCCATTTTAATGAGCAAATACTGCCGGATAATTTAAAGCTCATGTTGTTCCGAATTACCCAGGAGCAGATAAATAATATAATCCGCCATGCAGAAGCTAATAGAATACAGATATGGTTACAATCAGATGCGGAGCATATTATCCTAACTATAATTGATAATGGAAAGGGATTTAATTCTTCTACTACAAAAAAAGGCCAGGGTTTTAATAATATCACCAACCGGGCAGCCCTTTTTAATGGTAAAGTAGAGGTGGAAACCAAGCCAGGCAATGGTTGTAAGCTCACTGTGATTATTCCGGTAAGTTAGAATTTAGCCAAAACGAAATAGTAAAAAAATAGTGTTTATCGCTTACCTTTGCGCCTTCCATGAGTGATGCGATCAAACACGAATGCGGACTAGCATTCATCCGGCTACGGAAACCGTTTTCTTATTACCAGCAACAGTATGGAACAGTGCTGTGGGGGCTTAACAAGCTGTACCTGCTTATGGAAAAGCAACACAACCGTGGGCAAGATGGTGCTGGTGTAGCTTCCGTAAAATTAGACGTAGAACCGGGTTATCCATTCATGAACCGCATTCGCAGTAATGCGCCGCAAGCCATTTCCGACATTTTTCAACAGATTGGTGCTGAAATTGCTGACCTCGAACAATACCATCCAGATATTAAAAGTCATCCGGGATTGATGAAAGGCCATGTAAAATTTTTGGGTGAATTACTGCTTGGTCATCTTCGTTATGGCACACAAGGAAAAAATAAATTAGAATACTGTCACCCATTCATCAACAGAGATACAATACCTGCCCGCAACCTTGCATTAGCAGGAAATTTTAATATCGTTAACTCGGATGAGCTGTTTGCATTAACAGGTAAAGAACCACATCATACCGTTCGTTTCAGTGATCTGGCTGCCATGATAGAATTGATGCATACATTTTTGTGTAAAGAAGATGAAGCTTCGCCTGGCAAAATGGATATTAAAAAAGTATTGAGGAAAGTGTTGCCATTATTAGACGGAGGCTTTCATGTGGGTGGAATGACAGGCAACGGAATTGGATTTGTTTTTCGGGATGCCCATGGTATCCGTCCTTCTTATTATTATATTAATGATGAAGTGGTAGTAGCAGCATCAGAAAGGGCGGCTATCAGAACTACCTTTAATGTTGGTGAAAACGAAGTACAGGAATTATTGCCCGGCCAGGCATTGATCGTAAATGAAAAAGGCGAAATTGAAATAGCGCAGATACTGGAACCCAAAGAAAGAAAAGCCTGCAGCTTTGAACGTATTTATTTTTCGAGAGGTAGTGATGAAAAAATTTATAAGGAAAGAAAAGCATTGGGCTATAACCTGAGTGAACCGGTATTGAATTCAATTGAACATGATTTAAAGAATACTATCTTCTCTTTTATTCCCAATACAGCTGAAACAGCTTTTTTGGGTATGGTAAAAGGGATGGAAGCCTATCTCAATAAAATAAAAACCGAAAGAATACTTAGCTGGGGCAAAGACTATGATGCGGAAAAGCTGAGTGAAATGATAAACCGTCGTATCCGTATAGAGAAGATTGCAATCAAAGATGTAAAAATGCGGACGTTCATTACTGAAGATTCCGGACGTAATGAAATGGTGCAACACGTTTATGATATTACTTATGGTACGGTAAGAGCCGGGCTAGATACATTGGTGGTTATTGATGACTCCATAGTAAGAGGCACTACGTTGAAAGAAAGTATCATAAGAATGTTGGGACGATTGAAACCGAAACGCATTATTGTTGTTTCTTCATCTCCCCAAATCCGCTATCCTGATTGCTATGGTATTGATATGAGCAAGATGGGCGACTTCATTGCATTTAATGCAGCAGTAGAGTTGATGAAAGAGAAAGGAAAAATGGATTACATGACGGAGTTGCTGGAGAAATGCAAAACACTTCAACGAAACGACCAGTTACATACAGAAAATGTAGTAAAGCAACTCTATAAACAATTTACCACCGAAGAAATTTCTGCTAAAATTGCACAATTGATAACACCTGCGGGCCTTGATATTCCTGTGAATGTTATTTTTCAAACAATAGAAGATTTACATAAAGCCTGCCCTAATAATCTCGGCGACTGGTATTTTACCGGTAACTATCCAACCCCTGGTGGCAACAAAGTGGTTAATAAAGCCTTCATAAACTATATGGAAGGAAAGAATGTAAGAGGCTATTAAAAAAGCCACTTCATATTCATTATTCTCTTATCAGAATTTTTAATTAAATAAAAAAATTGCTGAATGAAAACATTACTACTCGTTCGTCATGCAAAAAGCGATTGGGGCAATCCCAGTCTTGGTGATTTTGACAGACCACTAAATGAAAGAGGAAAAGAAGATGCACCAGCAATGGCACTTCGTCTTTCTACTAAAAAAATTAAGATTGATGCCTTTATTGCCAGCCCCGCCAAAAGAGCCAGGAAGACGGCCACCATTTTTGCAAAACAATATGGCGTGGATAAAGACGATATTACTTTCATAGATGAATTGTATGGTGCTGCTACTAATGTTTTTTATGATGTAATTGCTTCCGCAGCGAATAAGTTTGACAGTATTGCTATTTTTTCTCACAACCCTGGCATCACAGATTTTGCAAATTTACTTACCAATACAAGGATTGATAATATTCCTACCTGCGGTGTGTTTTCAATAAAAGCCGATTGTAAAAGTTGGGATAAATTTGCAGAAGCAAAGAAAGGGTTTAATTTTTTTTATTATCCTAAAGATGGATTAGACAGTTGAGATAATAATTGTGAGATTATTGTTTTTAAATTATCATTATTGGATGCGGGGAATGCATCGTAGTTTAAGTCTTTTGCTGAAGCCAGGGCTTTTTCCAGATTGAAATCATTCTGATCTACGGATAAAGCCATTTTCATTTCCATCAGGTATTTTCCCAAATATTCTTGTTCTGTTTGTCCAGGTGTAGGTATAAGAATACTTTTCTTTTGTAATGCAGCAATGTCCATAACAGTGCTGTAGCCACTCCGACTGATAACATATTCCGCTGATTCCATTTCTTTATTTAATTGCGCTGCAGGCAGATGATTATAAAATTTAATCATATTGGTAGAAGGAATCAGTGTACTGGATCCGGGCAAGCCTCTTACTATAACTGCGCTATGATTGTAATGACCGATGTCGGCAATTATTTTATTCTCCAATAATGTTCGTTGCGGTTCTGGTCCGGATAAAATTACCAGCAACTGATTTTTATTTTCCGTAATTCCCGTTGTTTTAAATCTTGATAAAAAGCCGATGTATTGAACCGGTGTTGTTGGTATTTTTTCGGGATGCGATAAATCGCCGCCTAAATTTATTTGTGATGCTGCATCCGGTACCCAGCAAGCAGTAAAACGATTGATGTAGTTATAATTTCTTTTCTGAAGAATTTTCTCTGACCATATACCTAATGGACTTTTTATTTTTAATTGATGTGTAATAAAAATACAAGGCACTTTATCATGATGAAGACCGTACCGGTTATCGCTTATTACGGCATCAAATTTATGTTCCCCAATTTTTTGGTTCAACCATTTTTTTTCTTCCCTAATTCGCTTTAGAATTTTCGGGGTTTGAAAAAGCATGTTCTTCAACAGGCCCCACTTCGTGGCTGCATACCTAACCCGGTAACCCGGTAGATCAATAAATGAAAGAGTTGGAAATTCATCTTTCAGCAATATTTTTTGCTGACCTTCGCCTGCCAGCCAGACTTCAGCACCCTGCTCCATTAATTCCCTGATAATCGGGATGCAGCGGGTGGCATGGCCCAGCCCCCAGTCTAGAGGCGCCACCAGGATACGTAGTTTTTGTCGTTTTTTTTCCTCCACAGGCTGATCCATGTTAATTTTTTAGCTGTTTTAGTACAACAGCATACTAATTTGTTTGTAAAATAGTTTTAATTTAGAACTTACAATTATGAAGACAATCAACAAAATAGCCCTTTTGCTGTTATTAACTGGAACCTTGCTTATTTCAGCCTGCAATAAGAATTATTATTCAGGTTCTGGTAAAGGAGGCAAAGGCTGCGGCTGCCCCAGCACCAAAGGAATGACCGGGTATTAATGTTTTAAAACAGTATGCTGAATTCTAATCGTGACATATTAGTATTGCTAAAAAATGAGCTTCTATCCGAGCAGGATATTGAGCAAGAAGTGGAAGCACTTACTCCAATATTAAAGCAAGCTGAATCTGCAGAAGCTTTTTGTACAGCCCACGAATTGGTAAATAGAAACAGGATCACTTCCAACCCCAAAAAAATTTTAAAAGAGTCCCGCTTTTTTTTGATGAGACCATTTCGGTTTTTAATCAATAAGAACTGATTTGTATCAGGATAACTTAATCAACGCTTCTCTAAGTTTACCAATCATTTCACCTATCTCTTCTTTTTTACAAGTGCCAACGCTAAGCCGGTACCAGGGTGAACTTTTATCGGCACCAAACGCATAGAAAGGAACTACCGCAAGACCCGCAGCACTCAATAAGTAGGCGGTTACATCAGCTTGATTTTCCAACAACTTTCCGTCTGCTGTTTTTTTACCGGCAAGATCAACTTTTATAGTAAGATAAATAGCAGCTTCGGGAGTAATGGCATCAACAGAAAATCCTTCGCTTTTTAATTGAGTAAATCCATCATAAATAGAACGTAGCCGTTCTTCAATTTCATTTTTAAAATGCGAAAGATATGATTTGATACTTTCCCTTTTGCCCAAATAATTTGCCACTGCTTTTTGCTCGGCCATCGGCGCCCATGCACCAATATGTGTAAGGATGGCTTTCATTTTTCCGATCACCGTGGCAGGCCCCATGCTCCAGCCAACCCGAACACCGGTAGCAGCAAATACTTTGCTGATAGCATCAATGTAAATAGTGTACTCTCTCATCTCACTTCTCAGCGAAACGGGGTCGTAATGTTTAATAGCACCATAGGTAAGATGCCAATACATCTGGTCGAACATTACATAGAGTTTCTTTTCACCCTCACCTCTTCTTTTATTTTCTGCAATCACCAGGTCGCAAATGGCTTCCAGTTCTTCTTTTTTAAAAGTAGTACCGGTTGGATTTTGTGGTGAGCATAAAGCGATGAGGGATGCTTCTTGTACATACGGAGCAATGGATGCAGCGGTGGGCATAAAGTTGCTGGCTGCAGTAGCTTCTACTACAATATGTTCTCCTTCTATAAAATGTGTGTAGTGATTATTGTTCCAGGAAGGAACAGCATAAATGATCTTATCGCCTTTATCACAAATAGCCCGGAACAATGCATAGATCAATGGACGACCACCCGATGCTACTAGTATTTCGCTGATGCCATAGTCCAGTCCCTGTTCATCTTTTATAAAAGAATGAATCGCTTCCCGTAGATCGAGATTGCCTTCTGCAGCCGGATAGTTGGTAAAATGTTTGCGATAGGCTTCAACGATCGCATCTTCCAGTTCTTTAGGAATTGGAAAAATAGAAGGGTCGAAATCTCCCACGGTGAAATTGTAGATGCGTTCGCCCTGGCGGATCTTTTCCCGGATCTCACCACCGAGTTTTACAATTTCAGAACCTATCAATGTCTCTGATAAATGCGACAACTTCATAACCTGACCTTTGGCGCAAAAGTAAAGGGATTGCAGGATATTGCAAGGGAGTGAATGATTAGAAGGGTATTATATTAAGCTGACCGTTCAATAACAATTTTGCTATTGTCATAATAGTCGTATTTCACAAATATCTCAGACCCAGGTTGGTATTTGCTGGTAGCCGCCTCGCTAATAACTCCTTTTGTTTTACCACTAAAAGCAACACTGTTATCTGGCAACACTTCTATCTCCAATTCTACATACGGATTATTGCCATTTACGTTTACACCCAACCAGGTATACTTTTTTACAATAGCTCTTGCTGATCTGCCGGATGCGGTAATTGCTTCATTTTCTTGCTGCAATTGTTCCAGCTCTGCTTTTAATGCAGCTTCATTGGGTGGAGAGGCAGCATTGCTGTTTTGTTGTGTGCGACTAAAATCAACCACCACATTCATTTCATTTTTCGGATCTATTTTTACCGGCAATTCCATTCCCGCCATATAGATACCGGGATTTATTCTTGATACCAGCACCCGGGTCTCTGTGGTATAGGTTTGACCGAATTCATTTTTTACTTCCAGTATTAATTTTACTTGCGGGTGATTATTAATGGTAACGCCGGTATCCCGTACTTCCAGAATTTTTGCTTTGCCGGGCAATCCTGTTTTTTGCAAACGACTTGCATTGATCATCGGTTTAAAAAATATCCGGTAGAACAAATAGAACATACCACCAAAAAGAACCAGCATGCCCAACCCGATATAAATACCCGTGGGGCCTGCTGTGGCAACTACTGCTCCTACACCCACTAATAAACCGATGATACCGCCAATGATACCAATCCAAACTCCGGCGTTCATTTTTAGCATAAATGGTGATTTTGGAAGAGTAAATTAAATAAAATTGTTGGGAGAGGGATTTACGGGGAGATAAGGAGAGAAAACAAAACAAGATTTTACACAGTTCATGTTAGCTGCAGTATTGATATTCAAGTAAGGTTTGTTTCTTATTTGCAACTGCTATCCGTCAATGAGGATTTCCTTTGCCTCAAAGTCATTCATTGTTAAAGTGAAAGTGTGATTTCTGTCATGGTCTGATTCGAAAGCAATTTCCCAAATAATTGGTTTGGATTCGCATCGAGGAAGCCTTAAATAGACCGGTTCAAATTCTTTATTAAAATCTGAAATTTTGAAGCCCTCTTTCCAATTCCCAAACTCATCTTCAATTAGAGGAGTAATCGCTGTTGTAATGTTTGAATAATTGTCTTCTATACTTTTAAAAAAACTAACTTGTTTTTCGGTCGGGCCAGAGATGTCGCCGTCAATTCCTATTTCAATAACATTGTTCGATGGTTTAAAGTGGCGCCGACATTCAAAATAGTCAGAAGGGTCTGGCACTTTACCGCCTGTGAATATCATTTGCCCAAAAAAATCATTGTCAATTTTTCTTGTCCTGCCAAATATTGAGTCAAACAGTCCCATTAGCAAACTTTTAATTTGGTCGGTTTAATATTGCATACAACGGACAGGTATTGCTGCAGGTGGGATATTCTATAACGTCCAGCCCGGAACCGCTGCCCAATTGAAAAACTGAACTTGAAGTTAACAACAAAAGCTGAACATTGAACGTCAAGCCCGGACTACAGTTGATAGTAGCACATAGCTGATGTTTCAATGTCCAGCCCCACTTGCAGCAATACCCATGTTATGGGCATGTGCATTGTCCGGCAGAGTATTTTGAATTAAGTATAGAAATTAAATATTGCTTACTTTCTCGCCACCTTTGGGCTTAGCTTTTAAGGCTCTCTTTGTTACTTTTAAATCTTTGAAATATCCTATCGTCCCAATGTCCACATACAATCCGATTGCTCCTTTTTTATTTTTCCCGAGCATTTTATCAACAATAAAAGTAGAGTATTTCATATTGTTTATAAACATTTCTGCCGTTTCACCATTCACTTCTATCCTCATTCTAATCCACTCATTTAAAGCAACAGGAGCTGAACCTTCATATTTGAATGGAGCAATTTTTCGAAGTGTGTCAAATTTAAAATTTGGGTAAGAAAAATATTGTACGGCATGGTTTCTATGCAATTGATTGTCAACTCGACCTACTTTAGGTCGGATATATATGGATTCCCAGGCGGAATCATCTTCTGCAATTCTGAAATACACGCCAATAAATCCTGCAATACCTGAATATGGGGCTGGATTTTGTAATTGACTGTACATTTTTACTTCTATTGTTCCATTTTCAAAATCATCAATATTTAGAAGTCGAGCAAAATGTCGGTCGTCAACTGTAACTTCAATATTAGTGCTATCAAAAGGAAGTGTATTTAAATCCCTTTCAATCTTCAATACATCTTTGCCTTGAAACTTAATAATATCACCTGTCACGTTTTGAAGCTGAAAAGTTTGTTTTCCAAGAGCTAATTTTTTTTGGTTTTGGGCGGTAACGCCAAATGATAATCCCAAAATCAAAAAAAGGGATGTAACTATTTTTGTGCTGTTCATAAATATATTATTTACTGGTAAAGCAATTATTTTTACAGGTTTGCAATCGCTTCGCTTTTTGTAACGACTTTGCCTAATGCTCCAAATTCATGTAAGTCACCAAAAACTTCAATACGAATAGATTGGTCTATACCGCCAACTTTTATTGCGTCAAAGCCATTATCTTTTATAAGTTGTTCTACTGCTGTGTCAACGGCTGTGTCGTCAGTTGCATAGAACAATACAGATTTTTCAGGTGATTGATGTGCTGCACTAGCCAACGAAGCTGCACCCAAAGTTCCAAATGCTTTTACCAATTTTGCACCTTTTGGAAGTAAAGCAGCATTCAATTGGCCTGCTGATTCTTTTTCACCAATTATTTTTTTGAATCCGCCATTTTCGTCTGGTGCAATTGGGTTAGAAGGGTCAATGATAATTTTTCCTTGCAGTTCAGTGCCATACTGTTCAAATAATTCTTGTATAGTATTGAACCAAACTGAAAGTATAATTATGTCGGCATTCCTAATAGCTTCGCCAGTTTCAGATGCTGTGGCAAGGCTTCCTAATTCTTGTGCTAATGCTGTTGCATCTTCCAATTTTCGGCTTGCAATGACTACAGGTCTGTTTCCTTTTACGAAATTTTGAGCTACTGTTTTGCCGATGTTTCCTAAGCCAATTACGGCTACTTTTGATGATATTGTCATTTTATTTATTTTTTAAATTATTAGGTGATTCAATTATTTTCCTAAGCCAATTTGATTCATATAAGTTTGGTTGTCCCAAAACAAATGTTCTTCAATCATTGTGCCGTCTGTTCCCCATATTCCTATCGTTGCCATTGGCATTTTAAATGCCTTGCCAGTTGGTTGAATAAATTTTCCATTTCCAATTGGCATTGGTTTGGTAAATGTTCCTTCAAATACGCCAGTTATTGCCGTCATATTTCCAGAGCCAAAACGTATAGGATGTTCTTTAATTCTTGTATCGGGAGCATACACAAACAGTGCTTTTAAATCTTCTATGTGTTTGTCGAGTCCCACAGCGATATGACCGTCAGGCCAAATTACTTTAATGTCTTTTGAATGGCTTTCATGCATCCTGGCCCATTCTTGATTACTGAATATGGTGTAATCAAGCGAATCAAATGTTGCAAGATGTTTGGCAATTTCTTCGTTTCCCGAAGTAAGTTGTGAGATTTGATTTTTTAATGAATCAATCTCTGTGTTGCTTACTGAATTGTTTCCATTGTTTCCGCAACTTGTCAATGTTACTACTGCGACAATGGCTACTAATGTTGCTATTGTTTTAATTGTTGTCATACTATTTCTTTTTAAATTTTAAGAATAAATTGATAATGCAAAGGTGCATCGGAAAGAAGGGGCTTTCCAATGAACTGCATCAAGAAATAGCATTGATGTAGATTAAGACTTTTTACTTTGTTTGTTTCGTAGGCGACTTAAAAACTCGGGAGTAATACCTAAAAATGAAGCTATTTGCGTTTGGGGAAGTCGGTTTGTGAGGTGCGAATAACTATCCAAAAAAGAAACGTATCTTTCTTCGGCTGTTGAACTGATGTTTTGTAATAATCGCTTTTGTAGTGATACAAAACTATTTTCAATAAGCACCCTGAAAATGCGGTCAAATTTAGGTGCGTTTGTATAAAGTGTAAGTAAATTGTCGTGACTAATTTGCAAAACCATGGTGTCTTCTAAAGCATCAATATTAAGTTCAGAAGGTTTGTGTTCGTGGAAACTACCTATATTGCTCAACCACCAATTCTCGGCTGCAAACTGCAAAATATGCGTATTGCCTTTGTCGTCTACTTTGTACATACGCAAGCAACCTCGTACAATAAAATTGAACTGATTGCAAACATCGCCTTCCTGTAGTACATATTGTTTTTTTCGGTAAAGTCGTGGCTTGAAGAATTCTGTTACTAATTTTTTTTCTTCATTGTTTAAAGGAATTACTTTTTGAAAGTAGTCTAGCAGCGGTTGAATTTGTGAATGTATAATATTGTCTTTGTTCATTATTTTCTGTCTGTCTTATGTCTTGTCTCGGCAGGGTAGTCGTTGCATTGCCCACAACTCATAAATATACGCAACTCCTTGTATAAAATGTAATTGACAATCAATGCCTATTTATACAAAAGAATACAGCAAATAGACAACAAAAAAGGGCTGCTTTGCAGCAACCCTTTCTGTAAATAATTTAAAACTATTCAATCGGTTTATAATCTTTAAACAAATTCAATTTTGTTCCTTCTGCCTGTTGGCGGTAAGCAGCCCATTTAGTGGCATAAAAATTATTGATACGTTTTATTGTTTCATCAATTTTATTTTCTGCATTTATAATTAATTGTTCTTCCTGTGCACCCGGTGCCACATTTTTAGAACCAACGTATTGCATAGCAAGTTGCATACTTCTCATAACCGTCGGGCCTGCATCCCTGTTGATGCCTTGTTTATCAGAAACTTTACCACTGATGGTTTCCCGGATGGCTTTAATGCTATCCTGCATCGCTTTTGTTGATTTACGAAGCGAATCAACATCTTTACCCGTAAGGTCTTTTAATTGCGCCATCATTTTCGTACACACTTCATCACTTTCCGTAAGCTGGTCCATAGCATCAGTTAGTTTGTTGGCACTTTTGCGGATGCGGTCATACATATTTCGCTGCGCTAGTTTTACATTGTTGCGGTTGCCTAATCTTGGATCATCATTTACCGTTACAAAAGTAGAATCCATGTCTTTGTTCAATGTCAACACCACTTTGTAAGTGCCGGGCAATACCTGGAAGCCTCCGGGCTCAGGTGCGCCAGGTCTTGGTTTTGGTGAACCGGGTTGACGGAAACCTTTCTCTTCCATGTTCCAATATCTGCGATTGTATCCAGAATCAGCTTTCCATTTTAAGTTTCTGATGTTTTCGTTTTTATCATTATAAATTTTTACCCAAACACTATCGGCTTTTGTTTTTTTAGCATCCGTATCAGCGGCATGGTTTACAAAGAATGTAATAGCTGCACCACGGCTACGATTGGCTGCATCCCACAATCCCATGGTACTCCACTCATATCCGGGTGCTGCACGGTATTGCGATTGATATGCAGCAGGAGCCGTAAACACAGTTAGTTTTTTTGCCAGTGCTCCTTTATCAGCAGCAGCTTTTCTTAACGGACGAATATCATCCAATATCCAAAGTGAACGGCCGAATGTAGCAATTGCCAAATCAGCTTCTCTTTCTTGTATTGCTAAATCATAAGTAGATACAGAAGGATAATCATTTTTCCATTGTTGAAAATTGGCACCATTGTCTAAGCTTACCCAAAGACCTTGTTCTGTTCCTGCAAAAATTAAATTAGGTTCTGTTGGGTCTTGTATCATACACAATGCGTAGCCAACTACTTTTTTCTCATCTACTAATCTGGTCCATGTTTTACCAAAATCAGTAGTGCGGAAAATATAAGGTTTAAAATCACCACGGCGGTAATCGTTAGCAATTACAAATGCTTCGCCTGCATTATATCTTGAAGCTCTAATTTGTGGTACCCATGCACCAATTGGTAAACCTGAAATTTTCCCTCTGAAGTTAGTCCATGTTTTTCCACCATCCGTAGTTAATTGCACATTGCCATCGTCAGTACCAACCCATATCACTCCTTTTTGTTTGGAAGAAGGTTCAATAGCTAAAATGGTACAATGATTTTCTGCGCCGGTTATATCGAGTGTTAATCCACCCGTTGTACTTTGATCCATTTTTGCAGAATCATTCGTTGTTAAGTCTGGTGAAATAGTTTCCCAGCTTGCACCTTTGTTGATGCTTTTATGTACATGCTGACTTCCATAATAAATTGTTGCTTTATCAAATGGGTCTTGTGCAATGGCAGCGTTCCAGTTAAAACGATACACTTTCTTTTCATCTGTTCCTAAGTAGGGAGGACGAATATTCCAACGTTCACCGGTTTTGTAATTCATGCGGCCTACATTTCCTCCCTGGCTCATACTATATACCCATCCATCTCCATCAGGGTCGGGCATTGCATCAAAGCCATCGCCGCCACCAATATTGCTCCAGTAATAGTTTCTTATTCCTCCATTTGTAAAAGTATAAGCAGGGCCATGCCAGGTTCCATTGTCCTGCATACCACCCATTACATTATAAGGAAAATCATTGTCAACATTGATATGATAGAATTGTCCTACCGGTAATTTCTCATCAAACACCCATGTTTTGCCACGGTCCCTTGAAATACCAATACCGCCGTCGTTTCCTTCAATAATCAGATTCGGATCTTCCGGGTGTATCCACCAGGCATGGTGATCGGGGTGAATGCCACTATATGGCAGCATAGTAGAAAATGATTTTCCTCCATCTTCACTAAATGTTACAGTAGAGTGAATATCATAAATACGATTTTCGTTTTTAGGATCCACATATATTTCCTGGTAATAAAAAGGACGATCTGTAACTTCTGCAGGATTACTATTTACCAATTGCCAGTTAAAACCCCCGTCATCACTTTTATACAATCCATTTTTGGTAGCTTCTATTTTTGCATACACTCTTGAAGGCATGCTGCGGGCAAATGCAATACCGATACGCCCCAAATTTCCATCAGGCATTCCATCTTGCTTGGTTAAGCGTTTCCAATTTTTTCCACCATCAATAGTAATGTACATACCACTACCAACACCGCCACTTGTCATTCGCCATGGTTGGCGAAAATGTTGCCACATAGAAGCAATCATTTTATTTGGATTAGATGGATCCATTACTAACTCAGCACAACCGGTAGTATCGTTTACAAAAAGAATACGATTCCATGTTTCACCACCATCGGTTGTTTTATATACACCTCTTTCAGGATGCTGTGCATACGGGTTGCCAATGGCCGCAGCATATACTGTATTGGCATCGTTAGGATCGATAATTACCCGATGAATATTTCTTGTTTTTTCTAAACCCATTCGCTTCCAGGTTTTGCCGGCATCCAAACTTTTATAAATGCCTTCGCCAATATTTAAGGAGTTGCGGGGATTACCTTCTCCTGTTCCGGCCCATACTACAGAAGGGTTTGATTGCTGAATAGCAAGGGATCCAATATTTAAAATGGGTTGGTCATCGAAGATCGGTTTCCAATCAGCACCCCCATTTTCAGTTTTCCAAATGCCACCAGAAGCAGCACCAAGATAAATGATTGACGGATTTTTGTGTACTGCATCAATCGCCACTATACGACCACTCATACCGGACGGGCCGATATTACGGGCCTTCATATTCTTAAATTGATCTAACGAAACCTGCCTGCCGGCAGGCAGGTCTTTTTGCGCAGCGGAAATAAGACAAAATGTAAATGACAGTAATAATAAAACCTGTTTTCTCATGTATATAAATTTTGGAGCTTAAACTTACTGATAAATAAGGAGTATGTAAAAAATTGGGATGGATGGTTTGAAGAAGAGTTTGGTGTTTGCTTTTAAGGGGATAGGAAAATGTTACAAATTCGTAAACATCGATATATGAGCTGTTTACTTAAGTGATGTATTATCAGTATTTCTAACATTTCATACCTATGTTTTATCAGTTCGTTCAGTTATGGGTTTTTGCATCCGGCTGGAGTGATAATATTTGTGGAAACAAAAAACCTTATCATGACAACGAGTTCAGATCAAAAAACTAAAAACATAGCCCGGTTATTTTTTGTGGCGATGTTTATTTCGGTAGTAATGGCCGCCTTATTTTCATTTACTGTTTACAAGAAAATAAATGAAGAGTTCTTAAAACAGCTTGGCATTACAAAAACGGATGCAAATAGCAAGATCACCAACAGTATTCTTGGGGGTTATTTAGATGGGTATGGTGTTCGTAATGCAAAAAATATTGCATTAGGTAACCGCACCTCCGTAACTAAAAACCTGCTTGCATATACGAAACAGCATGTAAACACTCCTGCATTTGCAAAAGAATACAATGCACTTCGGGAAAATCAAAAACCAACTTTTAATGTTGCACAAAGTCCTGAGGAGATGCAACTGCAAATGATAGCACAAAGCAAAAAGGGAATTGCCGATCTTGAAGCCAGCATTAAAAAAGCAGATGCAGCTAATAAAAAAATGTTTGAGGACATATTAGTAAGTGCAAAAAAGCGATTGCAGGAAGCTGAAGACCCAAATCATAAAGTATTTGCCAATTACAGAAAGAATTATCCTGCCATGGTAAAAACTATAGAAGCAGGCAATCAAAAACAATTGGCGGATTGGGAAAAGAAGTATCCAGTAAATCACCAGCATTTTATTAAAGGTAGATTGCTGCAATTCTTAGAAGAAACAAAAGATATTGATTACAATGCTGAGCTGGTTACCAAGAATGGTAAAAAGTATTTTGTAAACAAAGCGTATGAAAGTAAAGGCAATCGCTGGAAGATGGCTTTTAGAGCCGGGAAAGAAGTGGTAGAGCCAGCCAGGGAATTTGTGCAGCAATGGATTGCTGAAATTGAAAATTAAAGAGAGTTCTTTATAGTTTGTTTGATAGATAAAAGGTTTACTGCTTTGTAAACCTTTTTCTTTTACCGATTTTAGCAAAGAAGTTACTGTGTTATCGGCTGGCTTTTTTCTATAACAGATTTTAAATTGCTTAAGCCATCTTCAAAATCTTTTCCAATTTGTTTATCCATACTGCTGAATAGATTAAAGATGTTTCCGGGTCTTGGTGTTGCGATAGCAAAATCCCAGGTAACAGTGGTGCTTGATTTTTCAGTTTCATTCAACAATATTGTTGAGGTGGCATTGATTGTCCGGGGTTTTATGAAATGAAATTGTTGAACTATTGTTTTATCCTTTTGCAAGCTGGCAATTTCAATTTTTCCTTCTCCTGATATTTCCGGGTGTCCTTTCCAGGAAGTGGTAGCCCCAACGGTTCCATCTATGCCCGTAAGTGTATAAACAGCGGATGAGTCCTGTTGTGTCCACACCGACCATTTGTTGAAGTTCTCCAGCTTTTCAACATAATTATATATCACAGCAGCAGGGGCATTAATAGTTATGGTGCGACTAATTTTTTGATTGGTAGGCAGCATGAATGTCATTGCTGCAATTGTAACAATTACAGCCAATAAAAAGAATACGAAAAGCCGGAAAAACTTCATGTAGGTTATTTAAGTGTAGGAATTAAGTATAAATTAAAACCCTTTTAATGGGGCATCTTCTTTTTTATCTGGCTTTAATGTTGCCCGGATATAACTATTAAGATTGATATACTTCTTAGCAACATCCTGCAGCATTTTTGAGTTAAGTGTTTGAGATTGCTTTTGTCTTTTCATTATATCAGATGGATTATTGCCAAGATAATAGGCTTCAAAAAGACTATTGAGCCAAAATGAATTTTGCTTAATATCTACCTCTAATTTTCTTTTCTGCTGCTCTTTCACTTTTTCAATGTCTTCATTGCTAACGCCAGTTGTAATTATTTTTTGTAGTTCATCAATAGCAGCTTTGCTTAATGTATCAACATTTTCCGGGGCACAAGGAAATGAAATACTAAAGGTTGAATAAGAATAAGGAATGCGGCTGATGCTTCCTTGTGCACTTACCCCATAAACACTGCCTTTTTCTTCTCTTAATTGTTCCACTAATTTTATGTCCACCACCTCTGCAAGGCTTTTAAGTGCAAAAGCGTCGTTGCTACTATATGTGACAGGGCTGGTAAATACCAAATTAACCTGGCTCTTAGGATCGCTGCCTTTTGTAATTATTTTATCAATTTTCCCGGAAGGAGGACGAATACCAAGGTCTTTAAAGTTCTCTTTCTTTTGCGAGAAAGGAAGGCTACCAATATATTTTTCCAATAAAGGCTTAATGGTGGCTTCTTCAAAAGAGCCAACAAACAGGAAGGTAAAATCACCAGCATTGGCAAAACGTTCTTTGTAGATCTGTATGCTGCGGTCTAAATTGATCTTATCAAAATCTTCAGGCTTAGGCAAGCCTCCTGCACGGGGATGATTTTGTGTCATCATTTTTTGAAACTCTGCACTGTAATATATCTGCGGATTGGCAGCAAGGTTTGCATACAGCTGCTGCTGCCTTGTTTTGTACGATTCAAATGCATCCGTATCTTTTCTTGGAGCCGTAAAGTATAAGTGTATTAGTTGTAATAATGTTTCTGTTTCTTTTGGAGTGGTGCCTCCATTTAATCCTTCGCTGTACAGGGAGATATTTGGCGACAAGGAAGTACTCTTTCCTTTTAGCATATTACCAAGGTCAATAGCAGAAAAATCACCCACACCGCTTTGCGAAATAATGGCGGCAGCATTGGTAGCAGAATAATAATCTGCATCACTAGCTAATGAGTGACCCCCTTTACTGAATGCCCTGAATACGATTTCATCGTTTTTAAAATTGGTAGATTTTAATATAACGGTGGCACCGTTTGATAATTTGATTATAGAAGTACCTATTTCATCATTTATGGTTGAGTTAATAATTTTTCCGGCCTTTAATTTACTGGCATCCATTAATGCAGTAGCAAGAATTTTTTCTTTATAAGGTTCAATGGTCGCTACATCTACATCTTTCAGTAATTTATTTATTTCATCAGCCGTTGGAATTTTTACTCCTTCCTTATCAGGTGCATTAAAGGTTACCACCATATTGTTCTTGGTGATCCATTGTGATGCCAACTTATTAATATCTTCCAGTTTTACAGTGCCCAGGTATTGTTTTACAAAATCATATTCCCACTCAATACCGGGAATGGGCTCATGGATAAGAAAATTATTTACATATTCATCTACGTAATGAAAAGATTCTTCTTTTTCCCGTTCATTAAAAATGCGGTCGTAAAAACTTTGTAATTGTTTTTTCTGTAAGTCAAATTCACTTTTGGTAAATCCATGCAATAAAATACGACGGTTTTCTTGTAGCATGGCATACAGCGAACGGGCCATTCCTGTATCACTGGTATTAGCATACAGTTGGTAGGCATCTTTTGTTCTGGCGAGGCTGCTACCATAATAAGAACCTGCTGCAACAAAAGGAGGATTTGATTTTAATGTTATCTCCCGCAACCGGGTGTTAAGCATGCCAGTAAACAAAAGTTGATTCATATAGCGGCAATAATCACCAATGGTGGTTTCTGGCTGCGGCTCTTTCTTAAACAATACTTCTACTGTAGGGAAATCAGTTTCTTTATCTTTTGCTACAACGGATAATGCTTCTGTATGGTCGGGTACTGCAAATACATCTCTTCTTCTGGGTGATGTTGCAGCAGGAATATCGCTGAATATTTTTTTGATCAACTGTTCCATATCGTTTACATCAATATCTCCTACAACAACGATGGCTTGCAGATCCGGACGGTACCAATCCTTATAAAATCGTTTTAATGCAGCATGAGAAAAATGTTGCAATGTTTCCACTTTCCCAATGGGTAATCTATCAGCATATTTTGAACCCTGGTATTGAACAGGCAATGTTTGCTTCATCATTCTTTCATCAGCACCCCGGCTCAATCTCCATTCTTCAATAACAACGCCTCTTTCTTTTTCTATTTCAAGCGAATCAAGTTGTGCATTGTGTGCCCAATCTTCCAGTATCTCCAATCCTTTTTCTACCAGTCCAGGTTTATCAGTAGGCACTGGAAGTATGTAAACGGTTTCATCAAAGCTGGTGTAAGCGTTAAGGTCAGCGCCAAACTCCACACCAATACTTTGCAGATAACTCACCAGTTCATTTTTTGGGAAACGTTTAGTGCCATTAAAGTTCATATGCTCCATAAAATGGGCCAACCCTTGTTGGTCATCATCTTCTAATACAGAGCCTGCATTCACAACTAACCGGAGTTCAACTCTTTTTTCTGGCAATGTGTTCTTTCGGATATAATACGTAAGTCCATTAGAAAGCTTTCCAATTTTTACATTCGGATCTACAGGCATTACCTGTGTAATATCAATTTGCGAGAAAGTAGCCGGCGATAAAAAAAATATCGCCAGTGCAAATAGCCAAAGCTTTTTACCCACCAGTATTGTTTTAGTTGTGAACGTAAATTTATTCAACCGGCGTTGCTTTGTAAAATAAAAAACCTCCTTTTACATAAAAGGAGGTTTTTTATTAGTTAGGTAAAATTCTATTGCTGCGGTTTTTCTTTAAAACTCTTTTCTGCCTCTTTAGCTTTTTCAAAATCAAGCACTACGCCGTTTATGCAGTAACGAAGGCCGGTTGGAGGTGGTCCATCGTCAAATACATGCCCCAAATGTGCTTTACAACGGCCGCATTGCACCTCTGTTCTTTGCATACCATGCGTATTATCAGGAGTGTAGATGATGCTACTCTTGCTTACCGGCTCATAAAAACTAGGCCAGCCGCAACCGCTTTCAAATTTAGTATCGCTTTTAAATAAACCGTTGCCACATGCTGCGCAATAATAGGTCCCTGTTTCGGAAAACTTATCATATTTACTGGTGCCGGGTCTTTCTGTGCCTTTCATTCGGGCTATATAAAAAACATCCTGCGGTAATATTTTTTTCCATTCTTCATCGGCAAGCACCACTTTGCCGGTATCTGATTTAGAATAAACAGAATTGTTCTTTTTTGTAGTGTCCATTTTTGAAGAATTAGTGGTGGAAGAATTATTTTGGGAATAGCTGCATTGCTGCAACAGGCCTGTAAATGCTAATATCGTTATCAGTTTGATCATCTTTTTATTATTATGTAACAAACTTACGGCAACCTTGTTTGGTTGGATTGTCTTATTACTGACAGCCTGCTATTCTTAACAATTTGTGTACCGGGTTGATTTGCCGTAAAACTTGTGCTAACAGCGAGTTATTTAACCTGTGTATATTATATTTGTCACTAACCAAGGTTAAAGTAGCTTATGTTTAATTTGATATTGTTTGGCCCTCCGGGCAGTGGAAAAGGCACACAATCAGAGAAACTGGTTGAAAAGTATGATCTGGTTCATCTTTCAACAGGTAATCTTTTGCGTCAGGAGATCAAGGACAAAACTCCTTTAGGTATTGAGGCTAAGAGTTTTATAGATAAAGGCCAGCTGGTACCGGATGAAGTGGTGATAGGTATGGTAGACTCTTATTTCGACCTGCATAAAGGCGCAAAAGGTTTTTTATTTGACGGCTTTCCCCGCACAGTGGCTCAGGCCAAAGCATTAGATAATTTACTGGAGCTTAAAAAAACAGAGATTGGAAAAGTGCTGATACGGGGTAAAACCTCAGGTAGAAGCGATGATATGGATGAAAAAGTACAGCGAAACCGCCAGGATGTGTATAAAAAGGAAACGTTACCGGTGGCCGCATACTATACAAAAGCAAAGAAGGTTGCCAGTATAAATGGTATGGGAAATGTGGAGGATATATTTGAACGCCTTTCTGCCATTATTGATAAAAAAATGAAATAAACAAAAAACTACATACAGGCCCCTTTAAAAGAGGGGCTTTTTCATTGTAAGGTTTTCGTAACCTTGCAATTCAGAATATTGCCATATGAGCCTTGAGAAAGAAAATTTTCTTAGAACTAAGCTTATTTCTTACCTGCAAAGATTAGATCCTGCTACTATTCCGCAGTGGGGTAAAATGAGTGTGCAGCAAATGATAGAACATTATGGAGGCGATGCAGTACGCAATGCGAATGGTCGCTTAAAGATGGAAAAAATTATCACCCCTCCCGAAAATCTTGACAGGATGCGGGAGTTTATGATGAGCGATAAACCCTTTAAAGAAAATACAAAGAATCCGTTAATGGGAGAAGAGCCACTTCCATTACGATACAAAACAGTACAGGCTGCTATTGGTGCTTTGCAACAGGAGCT
>LNFJ01000133.1 GCA_001464625.1 Bacteroidia bacterium Ga0077558
GCTTTGTTGCCATCCACTTTTGGATTTACAACTTTTCTTTTTTTACTAATGAATGCCATTTTAATTCGTTTAAGGGTTCTTTAATTAGTTTTCCCAAGGGGCTTTTCCTTCTACGTTAAGTCCCATGCTGCGTGCAGTACCAGCTACCATTTTCATGGCACTTTCAATTGTAAAGCAGTTCAAGTCAGGCATTTTGTCTTCAGCAATTGCCTTTACCTGATCCCAATTTACTTTTCCAACTTTTGCACGGTTGCTTTCTTTGGAACCCTTTTGAATTTTAGCGGCTTCCATCAGCTGAATAGCTGCAGGTGGAGTTTTTAAAACGAAGTCAAAACTCTTGTCCGTATAAACTGTGATTAATACAGGGATTACTTTCCCTTGTTTATCCTGCGTTCTTGCGTTGAACTGTTTGCAGAATTCCATGATATTAATACCCTTGGAACCCAGAGCAGGACCGATTGGAGGTGCGGGGTTAGCCTGGCCACCTTTACACTGCAGCTTTACATAGCCGCCGATTTCTTTTGCCATTTTTTTATCTTTTTTGGTTATAGCGACCTTTCATCTCTTGGATTACTTAGTCTCCCAAATTCAATTGGCTGTCAAAGCTTTCTGCAAAACAGCCCCGTTTTATCTTGATTTATACAAGATTTGAACAGTTAAAAAGAACTAATTGGGGCGGCAAAGATAAGGGTAAACAGCGGATAGGCAAAGGCTTTGAGGATATTTTTTTTAATGGCCCGTCTTTACAGGAAAGCTATTTGTAATAAAAAAGCCATTCAAAGGTTTTCGAATGGCTTTCAATATTTTAAAGTAAAATCTAGCTCACTTTCTCTACCTGCATATAAGTCAATTCTACAGGTTGAGAACGGCCAAATATTTTTACCGATACTTTCAATTTTTTCTTCTCGTCATTTACTTCTTCAATAATTCCGTTGAAGTCGTTAAATGCTCCTTCAATGATCTTTATAGTTTCACCTACTATGAAAGGCTCACTCATGCTCAATCCACCAGCTTCAGCCATTTCATCCATTTTACCCAGCATCTTATTTACTTCGGCTTTGCGAAGTGCAATTGGGTTTTCTTTACCTAAGAAATGGATTACATTAGTAGTATTCTTAATGATGTCTCTTAGATCATCATTTAATTTGCCATCTGCAATTTCAATCATTACGTAACCAGGATAATAGTTTCTTTCCCGCATTACCTTTTTGCCATTCGCAACTTTGTACACTTTTTCAACAGGTAAGAAAACCTGTTTTACCTGAGTCCAACCGCCACGGGAAACCTCTTTATCGAGGTACTCTTTTACTTTTTTTTCTTTACCGCTAACTACCCGTAGCACAAACCATTTGGTATCCTGCTGCTGGGTGTTTTCAGTACTTGTAGTATTCGT
>LNFJ01000134.1 GCA_001464625.1 Bacteroidia bacterium Ga0077558
CGGCTGGTAAAGAAAATAACTGCTATAAATACAAATAAGGGAAATAAAAGACTCCAGATAAAAGGTACAAAGCCAAAGTAATATTTGGTAATAATCTGACTGGTGGTAAGACCAGAGCGGATAAAGTCTTCACTTTTTTCACTACTATCAACTGCTACCGCTACTACGGTAAACAATAAAAGGCAGAAAAAGAAAGTCACCAGCAGTTTCTTCAATATGTACCAATCAAGTTTCCGCATTCGGTCAAAAGTAGAAGAAAAAAAGTTGTCGGGTTGTGAAAAGTAAAGAGTTGTGAGCTTTTAGCTACGGTCTGACACTTATCACAACTTTGTCTTTAACACCGGTATCATTTCCGCTTTCCAGCTATTAAAATTATTTTGTTGAATTTGCTTTCTTGCCTCCCCTACCAGCCAAAGATAAAATGCAAGATTATGCACACTGGCAATGGTGTAACCCAAAAATTCTTTTGCTTTCATTAAATGGCGTAAGTAAGACTTCGTATAATAATTGCTCATTTCACAATCCAGCCCATCGTCAAGCGGAGAAAAATCCTGCTCCCATTTTTTATTATCAATATTGATAACCCCTTTGGTAGTAAATAGCATTGCATTGCGGCCATTGCGGGTTGGCATCACACAATCAAACATATCAATCCCCATCCCAATACATTCTAAAATATTCCACGGCGTTCCTACTCCCATTAAATAGCGGGGCTTGTTAGTTGGTAGATGGTCACAACACCAATTACATATTTCGTACATCACATCTTCAGGTTCGCCAACACTCAGTCCGCCAATGGCATTACCTGTTGCATTTTTAGAAGTAATGTATTCGCAGGATTGTTTACGCAGATCTTTGAAAGTTCCCCCTTGCACTATCGGGAATAAGTTTTGTGTGTATCCATACTTTGGCTCAGTTGCATTGAACTGTGTAAAACATCTGTCGAGCCAGCGATGTGTCAGCTCCATTGATGTTTTAGCATAATTAAATTCACTGCCTCCGGGCGGACATTCATCAAAGGCCATAATAATATCACCGCCAATCGTTCGCTGTATATCCATTACATATTCCGGGCTAAATAAATGCTTGCTGCCATCGATATGCGATTGAAAAGTAACGCCTTCCTCTTTTATCTTTCTGGTTCCCGACAATGAAAAAACCTGGTAACCGCCACTATCCGTAAGTATTGGTTTTTTCCATCCATTAAATTGGTGAAGCCCACCTGCTTTTTCTAACACTTCTAACCCAGGTCTCAAATACAAATGATAGGTATTGCCAAGAATGATCTGTGCCTTTACGTCCGCTATCAATTGCTGTTGTGTAACCGCTTTTACACTTCCTACTGTGCCCACCGGCATAAAGATTGGTGTCAAAATTTCACCATGATCGGTGGTTATTTTGCCTGCTCTTGCTTTTGAAGTGCTATCTGTATTTTGTAACTCGAAAGTTAATTCCGCCATAGTAAGAAAATGGAACTTGCAAGATAGCTACAAACCACAAACTAAAAACTATAAACTCTTTATCTTCGCCGCTATGCCACCAATTAACTGGGGAGAGATTCTCTTTTATCTTTTTATTGCCATAACCGCCGTACAGATATTTTATTACACTTTCTTTTTTGGACGGATCGCTTTTTATAAAGTCAAATCAAAAACAAAAACTCAGCAACACCCTGTTTCTGTAATTGTATGTGCAAGAGATGAGGATGAAAACCTGGCCCGCAATCTTCCTGGATTGCTGGTACAATCCTATCCCAGCACCTATGAAGTAGTAGCTGTAAATGATAATTCGCTGGATGATTCTAAATATATTTTGCAAGAGTTAAAAAAGACATTCAAATCGCTGCATATAGTAGAACTAACACAAGAAGCAGTACATATTTCCGGGAAAAAATATCCCTTATCAATTGGTATAAGAGAAGCAAAGCATGAAGTGTTATTACTGACAGATGCTGATTGTGTACCTGCCAGCGAACAATGGATTGAAAAAATGCAAAGTGGGTACGACCAGCATACGGATATTGTGCTTGGCTATGGAGCATATCATAAAAGAAAAGGATTGTTGAATAAATTAATACGCTTTGAGACATTTCACACTGCATTGCAATACCTGTCTTATGCATTGGCCGGATTACCCTATATGGGTGTGGGCAGAAATTTATCGTATAGAAAAAGTTTATTTTTTCAGCACAAAGGTTTTGCTTCTATCAATCATATTCCCAGTGGAGATGACGATTTGTTTATTAATAAAACAGCTACCAAACACAATACAGCCGTTGTGATTGACCCCGATGCGGTCACCCGTTCTATTCCAAAAACCACCTGGTCAGGTTGGTTAAAACAAAAGTCAAGACATTATACTACCGCTAAATTTTATAAACCCAAACATAAATTTTTACTGGGATTATATTTTGCTACGCAGTTCATTTTTTACCCCTTATTCATTGCAGCTACTCTATTGTACGACTGGCGGTTTGTATTGCCCGTTTTCGGATTACGTTTGATCTTGCAGGCGTTTGTACTTAATAAGTCAATGAAAAAAATGGGAGAAGGCGACCTATGGCCCTGGTTCCTATTCTTGGATATGTGGATGTTCTTTTATTATATCATCTTTGCGCCGGCATTGTGGAAAAAACCAAGAAAGGGTTGGTAAGAAAAGCCCTTCATCAATAGAAATATCCAAATGGAATTATTACTCAAATATTTTAGCGAATTTTCTCCCGAGCAAATCCGGCAATTCCAATTGTTGGATGGTTTGTATAAAGAATGGAATGAAAAGATCAATGTTATTTCCCGTAAGGATATAGATAGCTTATACGAAAAACATGTGCTGCACTCATTAAGTATTGCGGCTACTTTTGACATTCCTGATGGTTGTGAAGTAATTGACCTCGGTACGGGTGGCGGTTTTCCCGGCATTCCATTAGCCATCTTTTTCCCGAATGTAAAATTCCATTTAGTGGATAGTATTGGGAAAAAATTGAAAGTGGTAGAAGCCGTTGCAGAAGGAGCCGGTATAAAAAACATTACCACACAACATAGCCGGATCGAAGATGTAAAGAACCGGAAATTTGATTTTGTAGTATCCAGAGCCGTTGCTCCACTTAAAGATCTATGGAGATGGAGCAAGCCATTGCTGAAAATTAAAACTGCTGCTGAGTTTACTCCAGGACTTATTTGCCTGAAAGGTGGCGACTTAGCCGTTGAAGTACAGGAAAGTATGACCCGCCCCAGGGTTATTGAATTATCTGAAATTTTTGCAGAATCATTCTTTAAAGAGAAGTTTCTGTTGTATGTTACCCGCTAGAAAAATATACCACTTAGTGGTATTGCCAAACTCTAACTTATAACTGAACTTTACTCTCATGAAACAAATTGCCGTTTGCATAGTTGATGATAACAGAGAATTGCGCAATGCACTAGAAGAGATAATCACCATGTCTGACGGGTACAAATGTATTGCTACAATTGCTACTGCAGAAGATGCAGTTGTTCAAATTCCAATACTAAAACCTGATGTAGTATTGATGGATATTAATTTGAATAGCCCTGAAAATGGTATTGATGTAGTAAGAGTACTGAAACCAAGAATACCTGATACTAACTTTATGATGTGTACTGTGTATGAAGAGAATGAAAAAATATTCGAAGCCCTTAGTGCAGGTGCCAGCGGCTATATTTTGAAAAAAACAGACCCGGCCCGTATGTTAGAAGCCATCCGTGAATTATATGAAGGTGGTGCACCAATGAGTAGCCAGATTGCCCGAAAAGTTGTGGCCGCTTTTCAGGAGCAATCAATGAAAAATAATAGCAACACGGAAGAACTTAGTATATTAAGCAACCGGGAAAAAGAAATATTAGAATTACTATCAAAAGGTTTGATGTATAAAGAAATCGCCTCTCAAACTTTCCTTTCACCTGAAACAGTTCGCAAACATGTGTATCATATTTATGAGAAGCTGCATGTAACCAACCGGGTAGCAGCAGTAAATAAGTTTTACGGCAGATAATCTTCAACTACTTCGACTTCGCCCAAAAATGTTTTGCACCTGTCTTTTATTGCCAAAACCCATGTTTTCTTGCAGGTTTTTGCTGGACGAACTTCATTTTTAGACAAAATATACCACTAAAGTGGTATTGTGGGGTAATGCTCATGCACTTACATTTGATATACAAATTTGAATACAGTTGATCCCTTATAACCGTTAACCATTAACCTTACCTGAGCAAGCAAACAAAGGGGTTCTAATCAAAATTGCAAAGCCCTCCGATTAAATCACGGAGGGCTTTTGTAATTATTTAATGCGATGAGGGTTTACCACTTCAACTCAAGCTTATTATTTTTTCTATCTACATCAGCCATTCGTAACGATGGATCAATTTCAACAGTTGTAAAATCAAGTAGCTTTCTGCTTGTTTCAATAATGTAAGTACTGTGTGTCCATTTCCATGCATCATAATTTATTCGGGGAACAGCGGCATCTTCTACTGGCTTTTCGCCATACATCAGGCTCATTGGAATATAATGCAGCTCCTTTGTTCCGTCTTTAAATGTAAGCTGCAAATCAATTGGCATTGGCATTGATCCAATTCTGTTTAAACGAACTTTTGTTTTGCCTCCTTCTTCCCACAAACTATCAATACTGTAATCGATTGTTTTTACAGAATTGATCCAGTACTCCTTATACCAATCCAGTTTCATATCACTTACCTTTTCTGCTATCCGCAGAAAATCATTAGCATTGGGATGTTTGAATTTCCACTGATTAAAATATTCCAGTAATATTCTATCTCGAACTGTTGCTCCAACTACATAACCAAGTTGCTCCATAAATACCGCCCCTTTGGAATAAACAGCAGGACTATACGCTGCGTTGGTATTATAATGGTCAGCATGTGTACTTAATGGTTCTTCTTTACCACTTTTTGTTAATGAAAAATAACTCCGATACGTTCCATCAAAAGCAAACTCGGTACTTTTTCTAAGAAATGCATCAGCTCTGTCTTCTGCATATGTTGTAAACCCTTCATCCATCCATCCATACAACGATTCATTGGTTCCTAAAACACCATGATACCAGTTATGCAACCACTCATGCAGCCATGCACCCGGACCAACCAGCAAAGTAGCCATCGGATATTCCATTCCACCATCTCCACCATGAATGAAAGTGTATTGCTTATATGGATACACACCAAACGTACTTTCCAGCATTGGCATTACCGCAACAGCATCATCCAAAATTTTCTCCCATTTCTCCGCTGGCTCATTGGTTGGTTTATAAAAAAGATGCAAGGTGATGCTATCTCTTACTGTTCTTGTTTTATGAATGTACTCCGGATCGGCAGCCCACATAAAATCATGTACATTGGGTGCAACAAAACGCCAGGTTAATTTATTACCTGCTGGTCGGTTTACTTTTGTGCCGGGCTTTTCATACCCATATCCAATTTGATTCGGATTCTGCAAATAACCTGTTCCACCTAAAATATATTTCTTATCGATAGAAATGCTTACATCAAAATCTCCCCATACACCATAAAACTCACGACCCACATACGGGGTAGGATGCCAGCCTTCATAATCATACTCACACAATTTCGGGTACCATTGACTCATAGAATAACGAACTTTCGAAGTAGGATTATCTCTTCCACTTCTTCTAATTTGTAATGGCACTTGTGCTTCAAAATCCATATCAAATGTTACTTTCGATTTTGGAAGAATTGGTTTATCCAATTTCACTTCTAAAATTGTTTCCAGCATTTTAAAAGATTGCGGACGGCCATTCATCTTTAAGGAAAGAATTTTTTGATAACCGATTTCATCTGGCTTCAGGTTCAAGATCCTGTCCTTAACTCTTCCGTCCCAATCAGGCCGACCACCTGGACCATTTACAGATCCTTGTCTTCTGCTACGGGTATCCATCATGCTATTCGGCTGAAAAGCATTAAAATAAAGATGATAAAAAACTTTATATAAAGTATCAGGAGAGTTGTTCCAATACTCCAGTTTTTGTTTGCCTGTAAATTGATTGGTCTGCACATTCATATCAATATTCATCACATATTTTACCCGCTGTTGCCAGCGATCTGGCTGAGCATTACAAAGTGAGACTATGCAAATGCTAAGAAAAGACAAATAAAAATTTTTATTCATTTATTATATTTTGAATTGGTAAATTTCGCAAAAGCAATGTTATGAGAAAAACAAAGTTAATTGATGGTTATCCCTTTATCTCGTATTCCAAAGAAACCTTTTTAAATGATGAAATGCTACAAAAATCCAATGAATTTTATGAATGGATGGATAAGCGCCGAACAGTGAGGGATTTTTCTGAAAAGCCTATTCCTAAAAAAGTGATTGAAAACATTATTCTAAGTGCATCAACTGCCCCAAGCGGGGCCCATAAACAGCCCTGGACATTTTGTGTAGTAAGTGATGCCTCCATAAAAAAACAGATCCGTGAAGCAGCCGAAAAAGAAGAATATGAAAGTTACAACAAAAGAATGCCGGAAGAATGGTTACAGGATCTACGGCCACTACAAACAGACTGGAAAAAAGAGTTTTTAGAAACTGCTCCCTATATGATTATTATTTTTAAAAAAAGCTTTGAACTAACAACAGAAGGGAAAAAAAGCAATGTTTATTACGCAACCGAAAGCTGCGGAATAGCCTGTGGTTTTTTACTAACGGCTATACACCATGCCGGCCTTGCAGCATTAACACATACACCTTCACCTATGAATTTTTTAAGTAAAATTCTAAACCGACCGGAAAATGAAAAACCCTTCCTATTGATTCCTGTCGGCTATGCGGCTGATGAGTGTTGGGTACCTGACATAAAAAGAAAAGGCCTGGACATAGTTGCGGAATGGTATTAGTTGCTATATAGCTATTGCTGTTCGTATCAGTTTTCCTTCCGTACTAAAGAAAAGGTATTTTTTCTCTACACCACTCTTTTCTACTTTTACCCGGTATTGAATAACATAGCCTGGCAAATACAACACCTTTACATCTGTAACCTCTCTACCTGAATATTTACTTTTATTAAACCCTTCTTTTACATCATTCGTTAGCTTGTCATAATTCCAGTCTTTCAACGTATTTTTCCATATCCCTTTATTACTATATTCAGCATTCATGACACTGCTGTCTTGTTCAAACCGCACATTTACATTTACCACATTATTTTCCCATTTCACATTCTTTGCGTCGGGATATTGTTTAAAGAAGCTTTCTTTAGCCTGCTCAGGAATAGTTGTTACCTGTGCAGTTGCATGGAAAGAAATTAGTGCGGTTGCAAAAATAAATACTGATAAGTGGATGAACTTCATACAAGGTGGGTTTTAGTAAGTCAATGTTTTTGTAAAAATAGTGCCGGATTGTTATAATGAAATGCTATAAATATCAACGGGGGTTGAAAACATGTTGTGACCAGCTAATTGCTACTATCATCGGCTGTTGCGAACTTGTTCTGTTATTCTTTCCTTTTGGGGGAAAGGAAAGAATAATCACTCTTGAACTGTGGGAATTCTACTCGGCATTTGCGAACAGCCTGACTGGAATTTTTTCTTAGCCTCTATCAATGACTACTTTCCTGCCACCACAATCACAATTTCCCCCTTCACCGTTTTCTCACTGAAATAGGTAGCTACTTCCCGTAAAGTACCTTGCTTATTTTCTTCAAACATTTTGCTTAATTCCCGGCTTACACTGCATTGCCGGGCTTCGCCAAAATAAGTAATAAAATCTTCCAATGTTTTCACTAATCGTACCGGTGATTCATAAAAAATCATGGTTCTTTCTTCTTCGGCTAATTGTTTCAATAAAGTTTGCCTCCCTTTCTTCAACGGAATAAATCCTTCAAAACAAAAACGATTGGCAGGAATACCACTATTCACTAAGGCGGGAACAAATGCAGTAGCCCCAGGCAAACATTCAACCTTTACGCCAACTTTAATACATTCTCTTACCAATAAAAAAGCAGGGTCGGAAATACCGGGAGTACCAGCATCAGTTACAACAGCCATTTTTTTACCTTCCAATAATTGGCTTACCAAATGTTTTAACACCTGGTGTTCATTATGCTGGTGATACGGCGAAAGTTGTTTGGTGATTTGATAATGATTCAGCAGATGTGAAGTAGTACGGGTGTCTTCTGCCAAGATCAAATCCACATCTTTTAATACCTCAATAGCCCGAAGGGTGATATCTTTTAAATTGCCGATGGGTGTGGGAACAAGGTAGAGCATGGTAACGAAGTACGAGGTTAGAAATCAGAAGTACGACAAAACTTCAAAGTACGCTGCGTACTTCGTAATTCGGGCATCGTACTTTTTAATTTACAGATACTTCAAAGTATTCCATCACTGGATTCGCCAGCAATTTCTTACTTGCTTCTTCTGCAATTTGTTTTGCCTTATCAGGCGAGTCTGCATTTACCTGAAGGGTAATGTTTTTTCCGATGCGTACATCTTCTACTCCTGAAAGACCAAGATTTTCCAAACCACCCATTACGGCTTTGCCTTGTGGATCTAATAATTCCTTGAGGGGCATTACTTTTATCTGAACTGTATAGGTCATGCTATTTTGCTTTTAAAAAGCAAAGATAAGATAACATAGGCCATCACCGTAAGCGGAATAGCCATCCATTTCAATAAAACAAAAGACACAATTGCTATTGCTACCAATAAAAACTTTGGCCAATTATTTTTTACACTAAAGTCTTTGAATTTTAAGGCCATTAGGGGTAAGGTTGACACCATCAACCACGACAGCAATAAAACAATACCATATAGAACCCAATTATTCAGTATTAGGTTTCTTATTGCATCTTCATTTACATTCCAATAAATTAATGGTAAGGAAGCCACAAATATTCCTGCCGCTGGAACCGGCATTCCTTTAAAAGATACTGATTGGCTTGTATCCAAATTGAATCTTGCCAGCCGCCATGCTGCTGCACAGGGTAATAAAAATGCAGGCATCAGCCACAGTAATGAAACATCTACCCCACCTTCTTGTTGCGCAAAACTGAGACGAAGAAATTGGTAAATGATCATTGCCGGAGCTACACCAAAACTTACTACATCAGCCAGTGAATCCAATTGCTTACCCATTTCTGAACTGGCTTTAAAAAGTCTGGCAACAAACCCATCTAAAAAATCAACTACAGCAGCAATACCAATAAACATAGAAGCCATCCATATTTTCTCAGGAATATATAGTAGCTCTGTGCCATTAGCATCAACTGTAATCATAATGCCATTTTGTAACGTAAAAACAATGGCGAGACAGCCGAATACCAGATTTAATAAAGTAAAAAAATTAGGAATGTTCTTCATGCAGGCAAGATAAATTTATTTCTTCATCAATGTTTCGATGTCTTCTACAGTAATAGGAATATTTTTCATCAAATCTTTATTGCCATTCCTGGTGATCCACAAATTGTTCTCAATACGAACTCCCATTTGCTCTTCTTCAATATAAATACCCGGCTCAACAGTAAATACCATTCCGGCTTTAATGGGTTCAGTTCTGGTTCCTAAATCATGTACATCAATACCTAAATGATGAGAAATGCCATGGTATAAATATTTGCGGTAAGCCCTGTTTTCCGGGTCTTCATTTTTTACATCTGATTTTCTGATCAATCCAATTTTAAGGAATTGTTGTGTAGCTTCTTCTCCTACTTTATCAGTGTAATCAAGAATACTAATGCCCGGTTTCAATATACTTTTTGCATAATCATGTAAATGCAGGCAGGCATTGTAAACAGTTTTTTGCCGGCGGCCAAATTTTCCATTTACCGGTACCGTTCTTGTAAGGTCGGCACAATAACCACCATACTCTGCTCCAAAATCCATTAATATCATTTCACCATCTTTACATTCTGCGTTGTTGCTTACATAATGTAATGTTCTGGCTCTGTCGCCACTGGCAATAATGCTGCCATATGCTTGTCCTGTTGCCCGCTGCGATAAAAACGAATGAACTATCTCTGCTTCAATTTCATATTCCATTATACCCGGCTTAATAAATTTTAATAAGCGGCGGAATGTAGTTTCAGTTATATCAATTGCTTTTTGAATTACTTCTACTTCTTCTGCAGTTTTTATTCCCCGCAGTTCTTTCATGATCTTAGCGGCCCGTAAATAATTGTGCAGCGGATATCGACTTTTCATTTCATCTATAAAACGATAATCTCTTGTACGAACAAGATTTGCCTTGCGGTCATTTTCATTACTATCGAGATAAACATTATCTGCTAAATGAATCCAGGGTTGCAATAAACCATCAAGACTATCTAACCATACAATGGTTTTTATTCCGCTGATAGCTTGTGCTTCATTTACACGAAGCCTTTTTCCATCCCATTTTTCTTTTAATTCATTTGGGCGAACTAGCACTAATATCTCCCTGTATTTTGGGTCTGGGTTATCAGGAAAAAGGATCACCATACTATCTTCCTGTGTTACCCCACTCAACCAAAACAAATCGCTGTTTTGTTTAAAATGATAGATAGCATCTCCATTTGAAGCAACTTCATCATTACTTACAAAAATGGCAATGGAGTTCTTTTGCATCTGACCAACAAATCG
>LNFJ01000135.1 GCA_001464625.1 Bacteroidia bacterium Ga0077558
ATGGCAATACAACAATTTCATGTTCCTGGCACAAGGAATGATTGCAGAAAAACTAACCGGCAAATCATGGGAAGAAAATGTAAAAGAAAAAATATTTAATCCATTGGGCATGACAAATTCAAATCTTTCCATTCATGATTTGAAAAAAAACAAAGAAGCTGCTTTGGGGTATACGGTACACAAAGATAGTATTATTAAAAAAATTGATTACTACGACATTAATGCAATGGGGCCTGCAGGAAGTATTAATAGTAGTGTAACAGAAATGGCCAATTGGGTAATAACATGGATAAATGGAGGCAAGTTTAATGGAAAAGAAATTTTACCTGCTAACTATGTAAAAGAAGCAATAAGCTCCCAAATGGTAATTAATGCAGCGTTGCCGGATAAAGAAATTCCAGATGCACATTTTGCCAACTATGGTTTGGGATGGATGCTTTCCTCCTATCGTGGTCATTATCGGGTAGAGCATGGTGGAAATATAGATGGCTTCTCTGCAAGCACTTCCTTTTTCCCCTCCGACAGTATTGGAATTATTGTTTTAACCAATCAAAATGCTTCTGCTGTTACAGGGATAGTAAGAAACATGATAGCAGATCGAATATTAGGCATTAAACCTATTGATTGGAATGGACGAAGAAATGATGCAGATGCAAAAGCTAAAAAAGCTGAGCAAGAAGCTGCTAAAAATGTAACCAGTAATAAAAAAGCAGGAACGAAGCCTTCTCACAATCAAAAAGATTATGCGGGAGTTTATACAAATCCCGGATATGGTGAGTTTGAAATTACCAACGACAACGATTCGCTTATTCTGCATACTCAGAATGGCAATCTATGGTTACGTCATTATCATTATGATGTATTTGAAGCATTAGGTATTGATAAAGAAGATGGAATTGATACCACCCAACAAGAAAATTTGAAAATACAATTTCAGATGACCTTAGCGGGAGAAATATTATCTGTATCCATGGGCTTACAACCTGGTTTAAAAGACATCGAGTTTATAAGATCCGCCAAAGCCAAAGAAGTAGCAAAAGACGAATTAAAAAAATACATTGGCGAATATGAACTACAACCCGGCGTAAATGCAAAGTTTTATATTAAAGGAGAAAAAACATTATACGCTTTTATTGAAGGACAGCCAGAATATGAATTAATACCTACGGATAAAAATAAGTTTGATCTTAAAATTATAAAGGGATACAGTGTTCTTTTTGATGAGAATGATAAAGGAGAAATTACAGCGGTCAGTTTTATTCAGCCAAACGGGACCTTAAAAGCAAAAAAAGTAAAATAAAATGCGATACATCATTACAATCGCTGCTATTGTTGGTTTGTTTTCATGTAAATCAAAACAATTACAATACGATACCATTATACGCAATGGAATGGTTTATGACGGAAGTGGCAACAATCCGGTTAAAACTGATATAGGCATTATCAATGATAGCATTGCATTTATTGGAGATCTTTCTAATGCTAAAGCCGAAAAAGAAATTGATGCAGCTGGTAATGCAATAACACCTGGATTTATTGACACCCATAGCCACCATGCAGGAAATATTGATGAAAACAGAAGTTTTGAAGCGGCTGTAAGCCAGGGAATAACAACAATTGTAATTGGCCAGGACGGCGGCTCCCGTTTTCCATTGAAAGATTTTTTTGAGCGGTTATCAAGCAAACCTGTTTCTGTAAATATTGCTTCGTATAGTGGGCATAATACTATCCGGGATTCCATACTTGGTAAAAATTTTAAAAGGACCGCTACGCAAGAAGAGATCGAGAAAATGAAAATTCTATTGCGACAAGATATGGAAGCCGGAGCCTTGGGCTTTTCAACAGGGCTTGAATATGACCCGGGTATTTATTCAGCCAGTGATGAAGTATTACAACTGGCTAAAGAAGTAAAAACGTATGATGGAAGATATATCAGTCACATACGAAGCGAGGACCGTTACTTTTGGAAAGCCATTGATGAAATAATAAATATTGGCAGTGAAGCAAAAATACCTGTACAGGTTAGCCACATTAAATTAGCGATGCACAATATTTGGGGTAAGGCAGACAGCTTACTGGCAATTTTTGAAGCAGCAAGAAAAAAAGGAATAGATATCACAGCTGATATTTACCCGTATGCATTTTGGAATTCTACCATCCGTGTATTATTTCCAGACCGAAACTTTAGTAATGAAAAAGAAGCGGAATTAATTTTAAAAGAAATCACTTTGCCCGAAGACATTATTCTTGGTTCGTATGAAGTAAACCCATTATATGCCGGAAAAAATTTAGCGGAGATTGCAAAACTGGAAAACAAAACACCTGCCCGAATGCTGGTTGAATTAATTGAAAGACTGGATGAATGTGATAAGTTAAGCAAAAATGGATGCCAGGAAAACATCATGGCCACATCCATGAGTGAAGAAGACATAAAAAAAATGATGCGGTGGCCCCATACAAATATTTGTTCTGATGGAAGTTCCAGAGGGACACATCCCAGAGGATATGGAGCATTCCCCAGGGTGCTGGGAAAATATACAAGAGCCGAAAAAGCTATTGCATTGAAAGATGCCATTTATAAAATGACCGGACTCGCCGCAACAAACATGGGTTTTAAAAAAATAGGCTTTATTAAAGTTGGTTTTCCCGCCGATATTGTTATGTTTAATCCGGACACTGTTGGCGATATGGCTACTGTTGCGGAACCTCATAAACTAGCTGAAGGCATTGAAAAAGTATGGGTAAACGGAGAATTGGTTTACGAAAATAAAAAAGCAACCGGTAACTATCCTGGCAAGATTATTAAACGATAATTAATTTCCAAACCAAAAAAATACTATGAGTATTTTAATTCGACGAGCCTTAAAAGAAGATTGTCCAAGACTATTGGAACTCATTACTGAACTGGCTGTTTATGAAAAGGCTCCAAATGAAGTAACCGTTTCATTAGCACATTTTGAAGAAAGCGGTTTTGGCGACAATCCTGTATGGTGGGCATTTGCTGCGGAAGAAGATGGAGTCATCCACGGATTTGCTCTCTATTACATCCGCTACTCCACCTGGAAAGGACAAGCCATGTATTTAGAAGATATAATAGTAACAGAAGCGATGCGGGGTAAAAAGATTGGGAAGCTGTTATTCGACAGACTGATCGAGGAAGCCAAAGAAAAAAAATTAAGTCGTATAGTTTGGCAAGTATTAGAATGGAATGAACCTGCTATTAATTTCTATAAAAAATATAATGCTGAATTTGATGGAGGCTGGCTCAACTGTTCCATCTATACCTAGGTATTAAACCACTTGTTGTAGTGTGCCATATTTATTACTTCTGCTTTTGATTGCACATGCAGTTTGTCGTACACATTGGCAATATGTTTCCTTACGGTAAGCACACTAATATCAAGTACAGCAGCGATACGCTTGGCATCCCAACCCTTTACTAAGTGTTTTAAAATTTCTTCTTCCCGGCTTGTTATCATTGCAGGCAAAGAGTTTTTCACTTCTACTTGCTCGTTGCTTACGGACAATTTACTCATTAACTGAAGTGCCTTTCTTGCAATAGCGGGACTCATGGGGGCTCCTCCAAATTCCAGCACATTCATTACTGCTTCCTGCAATACACCAGCAGGCTCATGCTTTAATAAATAACCAGAAGCCCCGGCTTTAATGGCTTCAAATATTTTTTCATCGTCGTCGAATACAGTTAGCACAATAAAATGAATTTCCGGATAGAGTGACTTTGCCAAACGAATTGTTTCAATACCATCCATTTGTGGCATTTCCAGATCCATAAAAATAACTTGTGGAAGTTTTGCCGGCGGTACTCCTTTTAATTGCTCCAGGCATTCATGCCCATTAGCTGCAATAAAAATTACCTGCATATTACCCAGCACAGTAATCTTTTGGAGAAAGGTTGTGCGGTTAACTTTATTGTCTTCAGCCAAAGCAACAGTAAAATTCATAGTTATAAATATAAACTTTCAATCCAGTTAAAGTAATAATCAATTTGTAGTAGGATAAATTTCTACAACAGTTCCACCTCCTAAAGTGGGTGTCCATTTAATAACCCAACCTGCTTCTGCACAACGTTCTTTCATATTTGCTACACCATTGCCAGAACCGAAAGATTCCCAACCTTCAATTAATCCTCTCCCATCATCTTCAATCAAAACCTTCCAAGTAGAATCGGTTATAATTTCTACTGTAACACTTTTCCCGTGGCTATGTCTCAGCGAATTATTTACTGCTTCTTGCACTATTCTGTATAAATGAAAAGCCTGTGAAGATGGTAACAGAAAATCAGCTTCAATTTTTTCCTTTACTTCTATTACTATATCAGGGTAACTTTTCCGAATACGGCTAATAAATACTTTAATTCGATCGCTGATGGCTGTTAATGATAAAGCATCTTTTTTTAATACCCAGATAGTGTCGTTTAATTCAGAAATAATAGCGTTGGAATTATTTTTCAATTCCTGCATAGCCTCTTCTGTTCTTGCATCAGTATTAACCGGTTGCAAATAAGTAAGATTAGAAGAAAGTGATGCAGCATATACACCCAGGTTATCATGCAGATCTGCTGCAATTCTTTTTCGTTCATGTTCCTCGGCGTCTTTGATGGACTGGGAGGAAATTCTCTTTTCTTCGGCTAGTGCAAGTTGCATTTTAATATTTTGCTTACGGCGATAGTTCCTAAACACTAGCCAAAATATGGTGGCAGCCATTACAATAAATATTGCTGATCCATACAACCAGTAATTTTTTTTAGTAATGTTCAATTTTTGTTGAATAATTGTATTTTCCTGCTTTTGCAAGTCATACTTTATCTCCAAATCCTTTAATTCTTCCGCTGAGTTTTTCAAGTTAAGTGAATCCTTTATGTCAATCTGTAATTTCAACGCATCTCCATATTCTTTGTATCGCCCCACCGCTTTATAATTTTCTGCCAATGCAAGATAAAGGTGTGGTATTAATGCATGCATCTTTCGTTTCCTGCAAAGGTCTATAGCTGTATAACAAAGAGCTACACCCTTTTCTACATCTTTTATATTAGCATAAAAAAAAGCTACCACCACCATATCAGAAATTATATATAATGTATCCCGAATTGTTTTTCGCAGTTCCAATCCTTCTTCCAAATCCCTTTTCGCTCCTGCCATATCCTTGTTATAGCTTTTAATAATACCTGCCAGTATAAGCCCATGGCAAATCATAAAAAGATTTTCTGTCTTGCGACCAATTTCTACAACAGAATTTCCATAATACCCACATGAATCTGCATATTGCTTTAGCCCTGATGATTGATATAAATGCAAGTAAGACGTAGTCGCATTGATCTGCAGCAGACCATATATTTCCTTATACTTTTCAGGTATATTTTTGCCGATTAATTGTATGGCACTATTAAATATTTTTATCCCTTCCCTGTCCTGACCATTTAGAATATAGGCTAACGAAATCCCCCTGTTAGCAATTAGTATGTATGATGTATCATTAAAACGTTGTGCGGTGTTTAATAAATCATAATAAGTATTTATCGATTCTTTAGTTTTATTTGTCCTGTAAAAAACAATACCTTTTAAATGAAGAAAACGCATATAATTTCCCTTCTCTCCATTTTTATTTTTTAATTTTTCTAAGTAATAGTTGGTCATCAGCAGACTACTGTCCTCCTTGCTATTGATAACCATACTGTAGGCAATAAAATAGTCAGCTAATATTGTATTAGTTTCATTGGATTCGTTTTGACTTAGTTTTTTTGCTTCGTTTGCGTATCGAAAAATCAAATCAGCTCTAAGCGAATATTTTTGTTCGCATAACGACAAAAGGGCTTTTACTTTTTGTTCTTTGTTTACTGCAATTTCCACCCGTCTTTTCAGACTATCAATAATCTTGGTTTGTGCATAAGTGTTAGTGCTTAAGCCGAAAAAAAACAACAATAGAAATGGGGGGAAAAATCGCATAGATTAAAATCTTACTTAAATATAGTTAATCCCTTTTTACAACTTATAATAATGGCAGTTTAAAAGCCTCTCAAATACAGCCTAATCAAAGTAGTAATACTACAAATTGATTATAGGCCATGCCAAACTTATAATTAATTTTTGGGTATAAATATGTGATAGTATCGCCGAGCAATGCCTGACCTATATTACTGAAAAATCAGTTTTCATATTTGCGAAATTTAATCTAGCGGCATTTCTGCTTTACTAATCGTAGAAGTCTTATCCTTCCCTTTGTATTTAACAGATTAATAAGTATATAAACCAGTATATCACTTTATCATCTTCCATAAATCCAGAATTTTATTCACTCCCGTTAGTGACTAATGTTACAAGAATCAATAAATCTTTTTCCAACGTTGAGTGAAAAACCATTAAGCCTTCCTATTAGAAATGCCCCATGATAGCATGGGGCATTATATTTTGAAAAAATATTTATTAGCAGATTTTTGTAACCGGAGTACTTAACTTACACCATTCACTTCCATTTCTTTATTTATTTTCAATACCAATCCCTGCAACACTTTGCCCGGGCCAGCCTCTGTAAATTTTGAGGCCCCATCAGCAATCATTGATTGTACACTTTGTGTCCAGCGAACCGGACCCGTTAACTGGTCAATCAAATTTTGTTTTATCTCTTCTTTATCCATAACTGCTCTTGCAGCTACATTCTGGTACACTGCACAGGTTGGATTATGAAATTTTGTTGCTTCAATTGCAGCAGCTAATTCTTCTTTAGCTGGCAACATTAATGGCGAATGAAATGCACCGCCAACGGGTAATACCAAAGCCCTTTTTGCACCAGCCGCTTTCATTCTTTCGCAGGCAATATCAATACCTTTTACAGTTCCACTTATTACTAATTGCCCCGGACAATTATAATTTGCTGCCACCACTACTTCGCCGGTTTCATTTTGTACTTCAGCACAGATCTGTTCTACTTTCTCATCAGCCAAATTTAAAACTGCAGCCATTGTAGAAGGAGTTATTTCGCAAGCTTTTTGCATGGCTGTTGCTCTTATAGAAACTAATTGCAAAGCATCTTCAAAGCT
>LNFJ01000136.1 GCA_001464625.1 Bacteroidia bacterium Ga0077558
CCCAACCGATTATAGAAAAAGATGCTGAGCTGATACTCAGTATTAAAGATAGTAGCTCTCCTGTGGCTGCAGCATCGGGAGGTTACCTGGCCAGACCGTCCAATATCTACGCAGAGCCAAAAGCAGAGGCCAATGCCTCAACTATCTCTGCCGAAGAACCGGTCCCCTCACCAAACGTTGCCAGCAATGAAGAGGATGAACTCCTTGACTTGCAAATGCAAATCGTAGAACGGGATGACATTCCAGCGGCGGATGTAACTTTGGCCTACCAAACTCAAGCACCTTTGTCCTCCGAGGTTGAGGATCCTGCACTGCAGGACGAAACCGAAGAACAACAACGTAGGGCAGCGGAGAGATTACACAAGTTGAGAAACTTGTCGTTTAATGTAAATGCTGCTGACCCCAATAATGAGTTTGAAACCGTGCCGGCTTATATCCGCCGCAATATGGAGTTGCATAGCAACAATTCCAGGGTCGAAAACTTTTATAGTAATTACGAGGTCAAAACAGACCAAAATAATCAAACACAAATAAGTACTATTAATACTTTTTTAGACGGGAAGAAACCTGACTAAGCCTTGAGCATGTACATAGAAGTGCAAAACTTCGTTCGTTCCGATGAAACCACTGAGCATTTATCAGCTAGTGTTTTTTAGTTGTTCCCTCCGATTTCTATCGGAGGGTTTTTTATTTCGGGGAGAAACTACAATACTATTTATGATGAAATTTATTTGCTAATTGCAGGTTCAGCTATAATTGTTTTGGAAACAGCAATACTGGTGGATCTTGTTGTTTTGTTTCCAGCATCATCAGTTGAAGTAACAGTGATGGTATAAATTCTGGGCATTCCATCAGGCAGCCGGGAAGCTTTTAATTTTAAAAGATTATTATTTATAATTTCAAAATCTTTATTGTCAGTGTCTGTCGCATTACTGGAAACCGACAATACCGTGTTCACCTTTTCTCCATTATCAGTTACGGTGTAATACACACCTACTTTTTTCATTTTATTGCTGGCAGGCCATAGCTTATCAATTGATAATTGTAAAGGTGATAACACAGGTGGTTCATTATCTGTAACTATTAACGTAAAAGAGCATTTTTGCCCGGTGGCACTTGTTACAATTATACTGTGTGAACCAAGTCTGAAAAAAGAGCCTGATGCCGGTGAATAACTAAGCGTACCGCAATCTCCTTGTGCAACAGCACCCGAAAAATTAACTACTGTCCCTTCTTTGCCAGCTTCTGTTTTTACAATAATATTTGCTGGGCAAGTAAGTACACAATTTTGAGAATAGGCGGTTGTAGTTGCTTGTAAAAAAGCAAAAGCGGTAATTACAATAGTAAATTTCATGTTGGTTGTTTTTAGTGGTGACCTGAATGGTAGAGCTTTTAAATAATAAGCTTGTATGAAGTATAGTAAACAAACCGGGTACCAAACCTCAGATTCTAAGTAATATTTTTATTTCGCCCAGTCTGGGGAATTTTTTCCCTACAATAGAATTACAGTTGAAAGGGAAACTTACCAGTTAATATCATAACCAAATGTTCCAATTACTTCAACATAGCCAAAGCCATGTGTGGCTCGGTTGCCTTTACTGGTAGCAGTTTCAGCTAGTGCATTTACATATCTTACATAACCAGATTTTCCGGTTAACTCAATAAAAAATTTTTTACCGGGATAAAGGCGTAAGCCTCCTTCGAGGCTGGCATTGTATCCGGATATATGGAATTTATTATTTAATCTTTCGCCACGCCAGGTAAAATCGGACCGGGGAATATTGAAACCGGCTCCGGCTTTCCAGATGCTGGTCAGTAATTTCCTGGATTTACTTTTTGTTGTAACTAAAGTTTTGTGCTGTACATAATTGAAGTGAAAAAAGTTAGCACCGTCTGTATGTTCAAATGCCAGGAATGTATTTGCATTAAGTATGCTATCACCATCAACAGGAATACCATCGATTTTCCCAGTTACATGTACTTTCTGTTTCTGGTTGACAATATATTTGGTATGATCGAAATTGATCTCAATAGCTCTGGTGTTTTTTTTATTGATATAAAAGCCAACCCTGTAATTATATTGTGGAATAGAAATCTGCAGCGGCTTATCAATGATGGTTTGAAAACCCGGATTATTGTGTGCCTTTGCTTTATGCAATGTAAAGTCATCACCATTACTCATTTTAAAACGAATATTACTTGGGGTATACCATTCTACATTGTAGCCCCATTGCAAATACATTCCATCAATCCATCTTGAATTTTTTTGGGCATTGGCAATCTGAAATAAGAAAATACACAGTACGGATAGGTAAAGCGGTTTGGCCATCCCTAAATATAATCACTCCTATCTTTCCGGAAACATTTGTTCCAGATTTTCTCTTTGCGATACCCGATTTTATTTATTTAAGGTCTCTTTTATTGTTTACCCGGTAGCAAATAGCCCAAATGATAGCAGTAAGAATAATCGTTAAAATAACATATTGCGGAACTACATCCAGTGTTTTTTGATAGGCTTGGTCAAGTTTCCCCCAAAAAGCTGGTCGAGGGATAATTTTATCAGAAATCTGTAGTGGTAAATATTCTCCAAATTTCAGATTTTTCCATTCAGACAATCCTACCAGTATATTTTCTAAAACGATATAATAAAATAAGAAAATGCCTAACGCTAAAAATGCTTTTTTAATAAGAAAGCCTAATAGAAAGGCAATAGATAACTGTGCAAAAGTTTGCAGAAAGAACAATCCAATATAATAGGACTGGCTCCAGGTATCATGAATTAATCTAGTTTGATTTGCATACCCAGTTATTAATGCAACAGCAGCATATAGTATTGTAATTAATAATGACACGATTGCTACATCCAATAACTTACTTGTAATAAATTGACTACGACTCCAACCATCAATAACATTTTGTCGATGTGTTCTAAAAGTATACTCATTACATACAAGCATAATAATTACAACTGCAGGAATAAATACAAAGCAAGAAGAGAAGAAGGCAGTTGTTCTCCATACTTCTGGAAATGCGAAAGGATTGCCCAACGCAGCTTTCGCTATGTCCATGGCATTAGATGGAGTTGTGGTTATGTCTTCATAAATTTTGAAACACATATAATTAATGCCGGGATAGGAAAGTGCGGTAATGCCAATGATCCACCAAAAGGCATTATACTTTTTCATCTTCAGCCATTCTGTTCTTATCAGCGTCTTCATTGGTAAATATTTTCAGTATTAGTTATTGGTTAATTCAAAGAAACGGGCCTCAAGTCTTTTCTTTCTTAATACAAGTTGTGTTAATACAACCCCGTTATTAAAACAATGCTGGTTTATTTCTTCCATACGGGCAGCATTTTTTGGTAATACAAGTTGCACTGTGCCTGCTTTTTCATCAATAGTTATTACAGAGCTAATATTTTGTAATAGTGCTGCCAGCTTATGTAAATCAGCCGCACTTACTTCAACAATGTCTTCATCCATTAAAATATCTTCCACATTTCCAATGGTAATGAGATTGCCCGTTTTTAAAATAGCAGCATGCGTACAAACTTTTTCAACCTCATCCAGTAAGTGGCTTGCCATTATGATAGTATGGCCCTGATCTTTTAACTCTAGTATCAAGTTCCTTATTTCAGAAATACCTACTGGGTCTAATCCGTTTGTAGGTTCATCCAATACCAATACTTTGGGACTGCCTAATAAAGCAGCACCAATAGCAAGGCGTTGCTTCATTCCAAGACTGTATGATTTAAAACTGCTGAATCTGCGTTGGTGCAGGTTTACTTTTTTCAATACTTCGTCTATCTCTTTTTTATTTCCCCTGCCACTAATGGCTTGTGTTATTTTTAAATTATCAACTGCTGATAAGTAACTGTAGAAATTTGGCGTTTCTAATAAAGAGCCAATCTTCTTTCGTTGTTCTGGTGAACCACCAGGCTGCCCAAACCATAAAAATTCACCACTATTTGCTTTCAACACATCCATCACTATTCCTAGTAAAGTGGTTTTGCCGCTGCCATTAGGCCCTAAAATGCCAAACACACTTCCTTGTGGCACATCAAACGAAACGCCGTTTAATGCCTTAACAGCACCATAGGATTTCGCAACATTTTTTATAGAAAGTACAACACTCATTGGGATAAATTAAGAGATGAAGATAGCAGTTTATTATGCTCAGCCAAAACAAAGGGATGAGCTGCTTAATTTTATGGATGAACTAACAGGAGCTTCGGGTGTTATTAATAGAATATCTTTATAATTATTAGTACAATGCATACAGTTTTAATTACAGGCGGTACTGGTTTAGTGGGTACTCAACTAAGACATGCCCTGGTTGACAAAGGTTACCGGGTAGTTATTCTTACCAGAGATGGGGAAGAAAAAAGGGTTGGAGTAGGATACACATTTGCCCAATGGAATGTCGAATCTCAAACTATTGATGAAGCTGCAATAAGGGAAGCTGATTTTATTATTCATTTGGCTGGTGCAGGCGTAGCTGATAAGCGGTGGACTGAAAAGAGAAAGCATGAAATCGTAAAAAGTCGGGTAAACAGCAGCAAACTAATCGTGGATAGCTTGAAACGGATACCTAACAAAGTAAAAGCGATAGTAAGTGCTTCGGCTATTGGCTGGTATGGACCAGACCCCTCTATTCCTAATCTTGCTCCATTTACAGAGAATGCCCCTGCAGATGATGCTTTTTTGGGTGATACTTGTAAAAAATGGGAAGATAGTATTACAGCCGCTGAGCAAGTTGGTAAAAGGGTAGTAAAGCTGAGAACCGGAATTGTATTAAGTGATAAAGGCGGTGCTTTGCAGGAATTTAAAAAGCCATTAAGTTTTGGAGTAGCTGCTATTTTAGGAAACGGCAAACAAGTAATTAGTTGGATTCATATTGATGATTTAGTACAAATGTATATAGCAGCTATTGAAGACGAAACTATGAAAGGTGTATTTAATGCGGTTGCTCCGGGTCCCGTGTCTAATAAAGAGTTTACACTTTATTTAGCAAGAAAAAAGAAGTTCTTTATTCCTATTCCTGTTCCCTCTTTTGTACTTAAACTTGTTTTAGGTGAAATGAGTGTGGAGGTATTAAAAAGTGCTACTGTGAGTAGCGAAAAAATTCAGGCAACGGGATTTGTGTTTCAGTATCCAACACATCAATCTGCGTTGGATAAACTATGCCACAAAAAATAACCCCCGTTTTAAACGAGGGTTATTTTTTAAAATCCTTTTTTCTCAACCGGAACTTTTGGTGTTGTTTTTTGTGTAAACAAGGTAGGCGTTGCTTTTTTAGGATCGCCTTGGTACACCCAGGTAATATTATTAATGTATTTTTTAAATGCATTATTGATATCTGCAACAGTAACTTTCTTCATATCGTTGCTTATCGTATTGCTGCGTTTCCAGTTTCCATGAATTACTTCATTGCTTGCCAAAGAAGCGGCTTGTGCTTCATTCGTTTCCTGACGGTAAAATACATTGGTAATATAGCCTGTCTTTTCATTTTTAAGTTCATCTTCTGCAAATCCTTCTTGTTTTATCTTGTCGATTAGCTGCCGTACTACCGCTATGTATTTATTAGGATCTGTTGTAGTTACATATATATTAGAGTAGGAAGTTGTGCCGGCACTAAACCAGGCTCCGGGTGCATAGGAAAGGCCATTCTTAGTTCTTATTTCAATAAAATGCTTGTTGCTGAATATTCGCATGGCCAGTACAAAGGCGTTAAAGTCTGGGGAACCCGGTTGCGGTCCGCTGGTAATGCCCTGCACATAGTTTGTAGCATTCTCTCTTTGCAATGGTTTAAAGCTATTAGCGGTTGGTGTATAACTTGATTTGGTGGATTTGAATGGAGTACCTGCCGGTACTTTAGCAAGTAACTCTTTCACTTTTTCTTCAATTATTTTTCTTTCAAGATCAGCCACTATTACAATTACTAATCTTGATTTGGTGAAAATAGATTGCCAATATGCTTTTGTTGCAGTGGCAGTAAGTGCTGTCACCGTTTCAACGCTACCAGCAGGGTCTTTTGCATAATTTTTTCCTGTAAAAGCAGTTTGCATCGCCATTTTATCAATAGCTGCATCAGGATTCGATTCGTTAGCCCGGATATTAGTAATAGCATCTTGCTTAATACGATCAAATTCTTTAGCATTAAATGCAGGTGTAGTTAGTGCAGCAGTGTATAGGGGCCAAACGTTTTCGAAATCGCCTTTAATACAATTCATGCTGAAATTGCCATAGTCCATGTTGCTGCTGCCATACATTTGTGCACTTACTTTATCCAGTTTGTTTTTAAAACTGTTTTTATCATCCTTTGTTGTACCACATTCAGTAAGAGCAGTAAAGGCAAGGCTTTCTATCCCGGCTTTGTTAGCAGCATAATTTTCAACACCACCTTTAATAATCGTTTGCACAACTACTATCTCATTCCCGCTGGGCTGCACAATTACTTTAACGCCGTTCACCATCATCTCGTAGGCTTGTCCCATTTGTGCTTGCAGCGAAAAGGGTAATGCGCCAATAATTGTTATTACTATATATTGAATAATTTTTTTCATTGCTATTGAATTAATTTTTAAAATATAAGCCAGGATTTAGCTCTTTGTTCATTTCGCTGTTAATTATCATACCAGCTACATGTGGTTTGTTGACAATATATTTGCCTGCATATTCCTGTAATTGTTTTTTGGTAACCTTCATATAAGCATCTATATTATCTGTAAAATAGTTGAGCGAAGTGCTGCACCATTGGTAAGTAACCTGTGAAGCAAGGGAAGAAGGTTTCTCAGTATCACGGATATGATTTCTGCGTATAATATCTTTTGCAGTTGCTATCTGCTCATCGTTAATATAATCACTGCTATTAAACTGGCTGATTTGTCTTTTTATTTCTTCGTTGCACTCCTGTAATTTGGTAGGATTTGGAACCACAAATATTGTAACAGGGCCTGCATATTTATTGGTGGTATAACTCAAGTCTGCATAGCTGGCCAGACCTTTATCAATTAATGCCTGCTGCCATTTTGAAGAATTAAGCCGCAGCACCGCAGAGAAAACATCTGCAATAATAGTTCCGGCGGAATCGGTGCTAAAATCAGGGCCTATCCATTGAAACATTTGATAAGGAGTTTGTGCAATAGATGATTCTTTAATAAAATATTCAGTTGAGGTTAATGGTTTGAAAGCAGGTATAGGATACCTTTCATGCGGATCAAAACCACTATGTTTCCAATCGCCAAATATTCTTTCCGCGTCTGCAAATGCCCTATCGTGGTTTACATCGCCACAGATTACCAGCAAGGAGTTATTGGGATGATAATATTTGTCTTTGATGATCATCATCTTTTCCGGAGTTGCTGTATTAATTACATCATGATCGCCAATGGGATTTTTTCTTGTCACTAAATCCCCCCAGGTTTTTTTCTGTGTTTCAATCCAAATCTGGAACCACGGGTCACTTTCTGCCCGTTGAAATTCTCCATCTACTACCGGACGTTCTTTTTGCATATCCTCTGTTCGGTAAATAGGATAACGGATAGCCGCATTCATAAAACGAAGGCCGGCATTCAAACTATCTTTATCAAATGTGAAATAGTAATTAACTCTCTCTACATTAGTAGTTCCGTTCCAAATCATGCCTAATTCTTCTGTTCTTTTTATAAATTTTTCCTGGTCAGGATAATCTTTGTTGGCTTTAAAAAACATGTGCTCAAATAAATGTGACAACCCACTGTATTCCGGACCTTCCGTGTAAGCACCGTTTTTTACTGCCATTTCAATGGTGGCAAGTGGCACTTTATTATTTTCAATAACAACAATTTCGAGTCCGTTACTTAATTGTTTCCAATAGTAATTTTTTGGCAACCGTGGGGCTGGTAAGTTTTTAGGTTTGGGCAAACCATCCGGACGGACTTCGATATTGGAGGTTCTATCATTTCCTGAAGTTCCTTTTTTGGAATCAACGGGTTGTTTTTTTTCTTTATCAGGGTCTGTTTTTTCTGCTTCTTCCTTTTTTTTATTTGCTTCTGTTTCCTGCTTCTTTTTTATTTGCTCTGCTGTTTCTCCTTTTTGGTTTGTAAAAGTTTGTGCAGAGGCATTTGTAATAGCAACGATTCCCAACAGGAAAATCCATTTTTTACGCATATAAAATAAGTTAAGGTTAACGAAATGTGGGTTGTAAGTTACGAAGCGGGCCGCAAAAAAAAGCAATTACCTGATGAATGCAGCGTTTCTAGTTTTTGCGGTAGTTTAGGGCACATGTTTTTCGTGCCAGATATTGGTAAACTCGCCTATGATGGCGACATTATTGCGGAACTGAAGTTTTGGAAGCTGTAGTAAATCAATATCCTGCTGGCTAACTCTTCTGTGCATTGGGTGCATAGTGCCCCCTTTTGTACCGGCTGGTTTATCAGGTTCGTATTGATAAACAGCGTCTACCAATGTTCCTCTTGGATACATAATGCCGGGTACACCAAAGCCACGAATATCCAAATTGTCAGGATGTTCCAATCCTAAAGTGTGGCCATATTCATGTGCCGCAGTGGTAGAGCCTTTGTATAAATTTTCGAATTTGAAATACCCGCTGTTGCAGCCCAAACCATCAACGAATGAAATATTTCCGTGTGCAAATTCTTCGATTCTAAAATAATTATTATGGGGATCAAGGTTCTGATAAATTTCTATATCCGTTATAGCGGGTTGAAACGAGGCGGTAATTTGAAAACGAACATGCATTGTTAAACCATCGAAGTTTAAAACTCCTTTTGGTTCATTCCACAGGGATTCTATTTCATCCCGGATCATTTCTGTAATAGCGTCATCAGCGGCATTGCCGTAAGTGATGATGTGTGATTGAATAATAAGTTGTTGATTAATTAACTCCGCTATTCCCATACGTTAATTTGCGGGTATAATTTTTACTGCTGTCTTTTTTATCCAGCCGTAAGTGAGTTTGCCGGGTGAAGGGATAAACTCGGTGTAAACTGTTTTTTCAGTTTCAGCAATATTAATCAGGTTATCGCCTTTGTTAAAATATTTTTTTGGTACAAAGGAGTGAAGGCAACCTTCATCCTGAAAAACTTCAGCATTTGCTGCAGTGATAATTATTCGGGGAGAATTGTAATATTCTTTTTTCAGCCAATCGTTATTTAATGCGGGCTGCACAGCCAGCTTAGTATAGTTTCCATCTGCATTTACACCACTTCCAAAGCCACAATTAAAAGAGCTTGAAAGGCTGTTGATATTAATAGTATTGCCTTCAATCTTAAATTTTAAAATACAGGGATGCGTTGCTTCTTCAAATGTATTATCAAACGAAGCTGTATCATTAGAAAATATGATGGTACCATCAGTTTCCCCGACATGATAATTGGGCCAGCCTAAACCCACATCCAGCCAGAACCTGTATTTGTTGCCATCCATTCTTAGCAAAACCAATTTACCGGTTGGGCCTTTATTGGCCTCTGTTTTTGGTGGATCGCCTTGTGGTTTAAATGAATAACCATAGGTGCCGGATAAATTTGTTTGTGCTGTCAGGCAAAAGGCGACCGAAAATAATAGCGAACTGAAAAAAAGCTTTTTCATGTGTAAAGTGTTTAATGGTTTAAATTTTTCACATGGTAGGGCTTAAGTCAAATTGCTCTTAGGGCAACAATCATGCACTATTTGAAGTAAAGCTTAAATGCATCGGATAGCCGGGCAAATTCTTTTTTTACCTGGTTCATCCCAATCAATCCACCGGACATGCCAGTTGAATCTTTATGAAGCATGACAGAGAATAGCTCTCCTTCATTTTTTATGATTACCGACTGTTTGTGGTATTTTACAAAAGCACCAAATAGAATTCGCATTACCCGGTTGCCTTTTGTATAGGTATGTGTTTCTCCTTCGGCAGATTTTAGTTTATATCCTTCCGAAGTAAAGAATAGATTGAGTTTGTTTTCCAGTTCTTCTTTACTGGTACCAGTAATATTATATACTACCCGGTCTTTGGCGAAATCTACAACAGTTGCTTGCATGATTAGTTGGTTTTAAAGTGGCTTATTAAATGTACTAAGAAATTAATAAAACACTTTGGCCTAGTTGCGAATAGGCCTTCCGCTCTTTAACACACTTTGTATTCTTTCCAATGTTTTCTTTTCGCCACATAAAGAAAGAAAAGCTTCTCTTTCCAGATCTAATAAGTATTGTTCAGACACCAGAGTTTGCTCACTCAAATCGCCGCCACACATAACATAGGCCAATTTTTTTGCAACCACGGAATCATGTTCTGTTGCATAATTAGCAGTACGCATAGCATGAATACCGGAGTATAATGCGCCTAATGCAGATTGCCCCAATACTTTAATATCCTTTCGTTGCACAGGAGCTGTGTAGCCACTGTCGTAAATTTCAATCACTGATTTTTTTGCTTCTGCAATTCGTCTTCCCTGGTTTATTACTACTTCATCCAATCCTTTTCTGTATACACCTAATGCAAAACCTTCTTGTGCTGAAGTGGCAACTTTAGCCGTAGCAATAGAAAGAAAACGATTTTTTAGTGTAATGGTTTCTGGTTCGTCTTCATGCATTTCGTCCGATGCTCTTAATACAAATTCTTTTGTACCGCCACCACCGGGAATAAGACCAACACCTAATTCAACAAGGCCAGTATAGGTTTCCGCAGCAGGGCAACATTTATCGGAATGCAAACTCAATTCACAAGCACCGCCTAATGCTAAACCATGTGGTGCAGTAACCACGGGAATAGAAGAATACCTTGCCCGTATCATGGTGTTTTGAAACATACGGATGGCCATATCGAGTTCATCATATTCCTGATCAATGGCAAGCATAAATATCATTCCCACATTTGCACCGGCAGAAAAATTGGGACCTTCATTTGCGATCACTAATCCTTTATAACTTTTTTCTGCTTTGTCGATAGCTGTTTGCATGCCACTTAATACATCACCACCAATACTTCCCATTTTGGTGAACCATTGCAGACCGAGCACATCATCTCCTAGGTCATACAAACGGCAACTTCCGTTTTTCCAGATCTGTTTGTCCGTGTAATTGCTCATTACAATAAAGGCTTCACCACCTGGAAGAACTTTGTATGTTTTTGAAGCTGGATCGTAGCAATATTTTTTGCCGCCTTCTACTTTATAGAATGATTTATTTCCGGCAGCTATCATTTCGTCAATCCATGGGGCTACTTTATAACCAGCTGCTTTCATGGCTTCAGTTGTTTTAGCAACGCCGAGTACATCCCAGCTTTCAAAAGCACCAATTTCCCAGCCAAAACCAGCCATCATTGCATCATCAACCCGATACAGCTCATCGCTTATTTCTGGAATACGGTGAGAAATATAAGAGAACAAACCGTAATGGAATAAACGATAAAATTCGCCGGCCTTATCTTGCCCGGCTACCAGCATTTTCAACCGGCTGTATAGATCATCAATTGGTTTTGCTGCTTCTAGTGTGGCAAATTTTGGTTTTACTCTTGCACCATATTCCATGGTATCAAGATTTAATGTCAAAATTTCTTTTTCGCCGCCTGCACCTTTTGTTTTTTTGAAAAATCCTTGTCCTGTTTTATCACCCAGCCAATTGTTGGCTACCATTTTATCTAACCAGGCAGGAATGTTGAATTGATCTTTCGCTTCGTCATTGGGACAATTATCCGCAACACCTTTTGCTACTTTTACTAATGTGTCAATACCCACTACATCTGCCGTGCGGAATGTAGCAGATTTTGGACGGCCGATGATTGGTCCGGTCAGCGCATCAATTTCATCAATACTCAGCTTCAACTTTTCTTTTACATTCATAATTGCCATCATACCAAACACACCAACACGGTTAGCGATAAAGGCAGGGGTGTCTTTGCATAACACGGTTGTTTTACCGAGGTACAGGTCACCATAGCTCATTAAGAAGTCAACGATCTCCGGATCAGTATGTGGAGTTGGGATAATTTCCAATAAACGTAAATACCTTGGCGGATTAAAGAAGTGGGAGCCGCAGAAATGTTTTTTAAAATCATCACTTCTTCCTTCGGCCATCATATGAATGGGAATACCGGAAGTATTGGAAGTAATTAATGTTCCGGGCTTGCGATATTTTTCTACCTGTTCAAATACTTTTTGTTTGATGTCTAATCTTTCTACCACTACTTCAATCGTCCAGTCGCAACCGGCGATGTCTTTCATATTATCATCAAAATTGCCGGTGGTTATTTTTTTAATAACATCTTTGGTATAAACAGGAGAGGGGTTGCTTTTGATAGCTGCCGTCAATGCATCATTCACTATTTTATTTCTTTCGGCTGGCTTGGTACTTTCAGCAGCTTCTTTAGGAACAATGTCTAATAATAATACCTGCACACCGATGCCTGCAAAATGACAGGCAATTCTGGAACCCATAACACCACTGCCTAAAACGGCTACTTTTTTTATACTTCTTTTTGACATACGATAAAATTAGTTAGTTATGCAACTATTTCGTAATCGAAGATAAGCGTTTTTGGGAAAGTATAGGCTGCCGTTGTTCTTTTCCTAAGCCTTTGGCAGCATGAAATTTTAAAAATTTGCTTATAAATGAGAATGTACTCCTTTTATGATTGATAATTTTTTTTGAAAAAAATCTTCAACTCGTTCTTAAATATAATGTGAGAAAGTAGTACGGGAGGATTTAACTTTGGATAATCTTTTTTTATATTAAAATAAATATCATTTTCATCTACAATTATTATTGTGGTTTTGGACCAAAGACCATTCCATGAAAGTTCACGTTCTTTATTGATTATAATAACGTTTTTATCTGCACAAACAATAGGTATGTTTTTTTCCTTTAGATAAAGTTCCAATAAGTATTTGTTTTTACTTTTTGTATAGCCTGTATGGAGATAGCTAAGATGCGAACCTACTAAAACCCTATAAATACTATATACGGATAATGAGAATACGGTTAAACAAATGAAAGCAAGCACACTAAGCTTTTTACTTGTCTGAATATCTTTCCAGAAAAGCAAAGTAGAGCCAAAAGCCAGTGAAACCAAAAGAAAGAGTATTGAAATATTATTAATTATTTCAAGCCAACCTTTTTTTCCAACTAATTTTTTAGCAGCAATACTATTATTTAAATCAAATCCTGTTTGAACTCTCATAAAATTATTAGTAATAACCTGAGCTACGTAAAATTAATCAAATGGAATGGTTTAAAATTTAAGACTGATTAAATATTGCTGAATAGAATTACAGAACGTACAAGAGTGCGACGCAACTGGGTTGATAGTAGTACAGGAGCCGGGCAAATAATATTTACTGATCTAGAATAAACTAATCAAGTTCTATTGGAGGTAAGCCTCGTTTCTCCAACTCCTTTTTGTATTGTTTTATTATTTTTTTATTCCTCTTCACACCGGCGCTGCTCGACATTCCACTAATAGCAATTTTGATAAGATAATTGATAGCCGATCTGTCACGGTCACGGATAAAAAAAACATTCCCCATTCTGCTTTTATTCTTTTTGCGGATGACAAAAGTGTTGGCAGCAAAATTCATTAATCGGGTGAGTAAGGTCTTTCTGCCTTCTTCTCCATTCTTTAATATCTGGATTTTCAAGCCTTCATAGAACATGTTCATTTCACCGAGAGCAAGATATTCTCTGCCAATGGCCCGCATGTTTAATGTATCAAACTGTCCTGATAAAACTTTTACTGAAGCTAATGGTATTATTGCAGGATTTAGAACGGTGATGTCACCGGGTTTCATTCGCAGCGTCATTAAAAATCCGCCGAGAGAATCGGTGTAGGATTCTTTTACCTGCAACTTCGTCCAGATAGAATCCATTACATAACCCGTTGCTTTAATAGTTAAACTATCGGTTGCTGAAAAATCATAATTTTTTACATTTATCAGCGTTGCAGAAAGTCGTTTTACGGGAATGGTTCCCGCCATTTTTGTTTTATCGCTTACTTCTGTGTATTCAATTTCGGCGTTGGTAAATGAAATGCTATCAACCGCCAGTTGCAGGGGCAATTGTTTTAATAATCCCACCGGCAAAGGTTTAATGATACCAGCATTGAAGGGAACTTGTTTGTCCTTATAATCTGTAAACCGAAGTTTATCGATGGTTATTCGTTTGCTGTTAAGAATATTATTTTGAATATAATTATCAATATCCAATGGACCGGCTTTAATAGAACCTACCCGAAGAGTGATATAATCTTTTTGGAAAGTTTGATTTGCGAGGAAAGAATCTATTGGTTGTATGGGGATCAATGAAAATGAATCAAGCGAAAAAGTATTATTGACACGGTTGAAACCGGCATTGTACCAACGGAAATTATTATCACTACCTGTATATTGACCGGTAAATTTTTCGAGGCGGAATGATTTATTAGCTGCCATCAGCTTCCTGATATTGCCAATAGAAGACGAGTTGAGATGGAATTCTTGAATGTGGCCGGTGTTCAATGCCACACCAATTTTCCCAATGCCGATGCTATCCAGTTGAAAATCTTTTACATCAACATTGCTAACGGTTGCCGACCATTCGGCTTCCTGTGCTGCATTTTGTTTGAGATTGATATTTCTCAGGCTGGCTACTATTTTACCATTACCACTATTCAGCATATTTCCTTTCGGGGTGGTATAAGTAACATCAGTGAGATTTACAGCCAATTGGTTAAGTGATAAGGAGCCTTCATTCGTTATTAATCCATTTAGCTGTAAAAAATCAGCGGCATTTTTAGCTCCTGCCCAATTGAAACGAACATTACCGCTATCAGTTTCCTGGGTATAATTTATTGCCGGATTTATAAGTTTTACCTGATCAATTTCAATTTTTGGAGATGCCGAAGATTGCTGTCTTGTTCCTCCCGAAGATTTTGTAATATCAATCACAGGTTTTGTAATTGTTATAGCATCCAGTGCAATTGTACCATTCAATATTTTCTGAACATGTGGTACTATGCTAATGTTGGGTGCAAGCACCGTAACACCTGTTTTATTTGTATTGTTTTTATAGCTTACTTCATTGAACAATGAATTTTGGTTATCTATTATATTATAATTGCTAACAGAAGCGTATAATTTTTCATCTTTAATTACCAGATCGCTTCCTTTTATAGCCAAACCTTCCAACAGCAATTTACTGTCGGGTTTTTTTACCAGTTCATTAAAGGATACAGTTGAAATAGCAGTAGAGATTGTTTTGCCACCTGCTGTAGCATTAATAGTGGTATTATAGCCTTGTACATTTCTTAATTCAAGTGTGGATGTATTTGGTTCATCACTGTTTTCTCCGGGAAAAGCTTTGATCGTAATATTCCCTTTTTGCCAGTTTACTCCATCAGCGAAAATATTTCCGGCAAATTCATCAACCTGCATTTTTTCTACAGCTACTTCTTCTAGTAATACCGATAGCTTTTTTGATTTGTCACTTACTGAAATATTACCAGCACTAAAACGTCCACTTTTCCCCGTGTAGCGGATATCATTCAAGTCTATATTAAGGTTTCCAGCTTGGACACTTCCATTTTTAAAACTTAGTTGTGTAAGCGAATTTTTAATACCTGCTATTTTGGTAGACGTTAGCAACGAATTGCTTTGAACTGATACATTGGCATTTTGTAATTGTATGCGAACGTTTTTCTTTAAGTTTAAATCAATTGAGCCATCTACTATTTCGAGATATTGCAAATCCATGTATTCATTAACAGCTCCAAGTGATTGAAATATGGTTTGCTTTTCTTTAATGCTTGCTTTGTTGGAAGCCGTATAGCTGATTTGGGGATAAAACATAATGGCCTGGTCAGCCTTCAACCTGTTTTCAAACACCAGGTCATCCCAGGAAAGCCCCTGTAAATTGAATTGCGGAATACTGAAAGAATTCATCGTTTTCCCATTTTCTAATTTAGTGAACAGGAAATTGCTCAATGTGATACGGTCGTCTTTAAAAAGTACACTGTCGAATTTTATATTATAAGCACTGTCTTTAATAAAATTATCATAGTTGCGGATTGCCATCACAAAGCTTTTCACTTTAATTGGTTTTTTGCTTTCCTGGTCTATACTTAGACCCTGCATCTCAAAACTATTTTTACTAAATGTAAAGGAACTGGGAACATCATTTTTTATGGATTTAATACTAAAGTCTGCATTACTCACAATTACATGTTCCAGTTGCAGATCGCCGGTGAGTTGCTTTACGATATTTTCCAATTTAGGAGGATTTTTTGTGCCCGTCTTTTTTCCAACTTCTACTTCCAGGTTAAACTTGGGGTTAATGCAATAAACAGAATCCGCTTTAATGACTTCTGCTTTATACAAGGTATCAAAGTCAATGTTGGTCAATTTCAATACATCAAAGAAAACATTAAAGGAAGCATTATTGTTATCGGTTTTTATAGCAGCAATGGTACAACTATCAAATTGCACTAGCTTATTCTGTAAGTTGATTCGAAAACTGCTGAAGCTGAGCCGGTGTCTTCCATCCGGAAAAAGTATGTCCTGGTTGGTGCTGCGCAGCACTACATTATCACTAAATAAAATCTTACCATCTTGTCCTGAATTTTTATTGTTTACCTGCAGGTTGTCAATATGAAAATGAAGGTTAGAGATTTTTACGGGCAATTGGTCGGGTGAAATTTTATTAATAAGCGTAAAAGTTCCATTGTCTATCTGAAAGCGTTTTATTTCCAACAATTGCAAGGCATCCTGAATGGAGGAATATATCTTTCCCATTTCCTCAGGTATGGAAACATCGTTTTTCTCAACTTGCTCTTTCTTCTCTCTTGCTCTTAACCGGGTAACTTCTATATGCGGACTTAATAAACTAAGAGAATCTATTTGTAATTGATTTTGGAAAATAATAGGCAGAACCGCTTTGGCTTGCAATTTTATTTTATCCACTGCAAA
>LNFJ01000137.1 GCA_001464625.1 Bacteroidia bacterium Ga0077558
GGTGTCTTTTTTACAAGGAGAAAATAAAGTGTCCGATCAAAATATTGTTGCGGCAGTTACAAAAATGTTTTATGATGATGTAACAAAAGACCAGCACCCGGTTGGTTTTTATGGTACCTTAAAAAATACCTATGGCCCGTTGGATGATGATGCTACGTATAAAAAATATGCAGCAGACATGTTCAGCAAAACCATGATTTTTGATGATGCCAAATGGAAGGCTTTTGTAGCTAACCCTGATGCATTGACCTTACAAGGCGACCCTGCCTTTGCACATGCCAGCACATTCTTTACCAGCTACAATAGTAAGTATGCCACTTATTTTCAACAGTTCAATGCAAAGAATGCAGAGTTTGGACGATTGTATTTAAAAGGTATTATGGAAATGGATCCTGCCAAAGCAAAAATGATGTACCCCGATGCTACATTTACGATGCGGGTAAGTTATGGTGCCGTAAAATCATATCGTCCCAGAGATGCGGTGTTTTATGATTACGTAACCACTTCCAAAGGATTGCTGGAAAAATACAAGGCCGGCGATTATGAATTTGATCTGCCAGCCAAACAAATCGAATTACTTAAGAAAAAAGATTTCGGCCAGTATATGGACCCAACAAGAAAAGACCTGGTGATAGGCTTTATTACCACCAATGATATTACGGGTGGCAATTCTGGTTCACCGGTTATAAATGGTAAAGGCGAATTGATTGGATTAGCTTTCGATGGTAACTACGAAGCGCTGAGCCATAAATTAGCTTTTGATAAAGATCTTAACCGTACTATCTGTGTTGATATCCGCTACGTATTGTGGTGCATTGACAAATTAGGCGGCGGTACTAATATTATTAAAGAGTTGAAGTTGGTGAAATAAATAATTCATCGCTACTGAAAGCCATCCTGTACAAATCAGGGTGGCTTTCTTATTTTACCCATAAATTATTTGCTTAACATTGCAGAACAGTTTCTTTTTTGAAAAAACAAATCACCATATCTGTTATACTTATCCTGATCATTGGAAATGCTTTTGCACAGTTTCCGCAAGTCAGCATTGCTACGGATGTAAGCCTGCAACGCAATTTTAAGAAAGAACAACAATACACTTCTATCGGGCAAACCATCAATGCCATTTTACACCTTACAGGTAAAGATGCGGTGTATACCAACTTCAATTACTACTCTAATGGCAAGTTTAAAAATGATGTAACAGCTACAGCAAAATCACTCCTTACTCTTCCGCAGCAAATAAATTATGTAAACAGCGGGAAAATGCGGTTGAAGCATTTTTCTATTGGCTATAGAAAATATTTAAAAGGCAGTGCGGATGCAGAAAAAGATTGGAATGTGTATGTCAATGCAGGACTTGGAATAATAATGGGCCGCATTGAAAACACTCACTCTGTTGCAATAGATACTTCTCTATATAATTTGCCTGTTTATAGTGGCAAAGCTAATTTTAAAAGACTTACACTTGATCTTGCGGTGGGTTGGGAAATACCTATTGGCGGCGATTTCTTTTTTTATACTGAAGGAAGAGTGTGGGTACCTACTACCGACTACCCGAGCAACTATATTTTTGTAAATGAAAATGCTCCCTTTGTTGGCATGCTAAACCTGGGACTTCGCATTTTTTTTAATTAACTGACTCACGGAATTTTAAGATCAAAGCGACCTTCGCTTACCGTAATTTGATTGGAAGGGTTTGCAATATCAGCAGCCGTAAATTGAAAAGTTCCTGCTATTATTCTTGTTACTAAATCAACTTTAGTAATGGTAACAGAACCGGTATGGGTAGCTGAAGTGATCCATTGATTAAGCGGCGTCAATCTTCTTTTTATATAATACCCATAACTGGTTGAAGAAGACGGATACGATACATTAGTATTTAAAAGATAAGTACCGGGTGCAGTTACCCCTTTCAGAAAAAATTCAAATTCCGTTTCTGTTGGCGAAGAAGCAAAGTTTCGGGCATGTATATAATAATCTTGTCCACCCAGTATTCTTACTTCCGTTATGCTATTGGCATTAATAGGTCCAAATGCTTTCGGCACCCAAAACGTTCCATCTACATTTGCTCCAAAAGTATTAGCCCCTGTTTGCGTAGCAGGTGGCAATTCTTCTACTTCTTTATTACAGGAGGCAAACAAAAAAATGGATAGGCAAGCGGCAAGAAAATTCTTCATAATAATGGATTCAATGGTATCAGAATATATAAACGATTTTTTTGTGTTTTTGGTATAACAACGGCTAATTGTCAAAAACAAGGCCAGAATAGTGCAAATGCTCTTTCAATGGCCTGACAGTTATTGAGTTTGGTATTATCTTTAACGTCTTATTATCACCACATGAGCTATACAGTTACCATCCAGTCAGTAGAGTTATACAAACTTTATATTCCACTTATTGAACCTTTTATTACGTCGTTAGGAACAGATGAAGCTGCCGAAAATGTTGTCGTAAAAATATTTACCAACGAAGGGATTATTGGTTTTGGCGAATGCAGTCCTTATATGCCGATCAACGGGGAGAGCCAGGCAAGTTGTTTTATTACGGGCCAATATTTTGCCAAAGCATTAAAAGGAAAAAATGCATTGGACATTGAAGGTTGTATTGCATTAATGGACTCCATTATTTATGCCAATACCAGTATTAAAAGTGCATTTGATATGGCCTTGTATGATATCGCTTCGCAACATGCAGGAGTACCCTTGTATAAATTTTTAGGCGGCGACAATACCAAAACAATTATTACTGATTATACCGTAAGCATTGGTGAACCAGAAAAGATGGCGGCTGATGCAATTAAAATAAAAAACCAGGGCTACCCGGCTATAAAAATTAAGCTGGGTAAAAATGGAAAGAAGGATGTAGAAAGAATAAGAGCTATCCGAAAGGCCGTAGGCAATGAAATACCATTACGTATTGATGCCAACCAGGGCTGGAAAGTAAATGAAGCGATTGAAACATTAAATGCTTTGCAGGAATTTGACATACAGCATTGCGAAGAACCAATTGCCCGCTGGAAATTTATGAAATTGAAAAAAGTAAAAAAGAACAGTCCTATTCCTATTATGGCAGATGAATGTTGTGGTGATGACCATGATGCAGAACGATTGATTGAATTAGGTGCTTGTGATTATTTCAATATCAAGCTCGGCAAATCGGGTGGTATTTTTAAAGGATTAAAAATGGTAAGGATGGCAGAAGCTGCTAATATTCATTTACAGGTGGGAGCTATGATCGAATCCCGTTTAGCCATGACAGCCTTTGCCCATTTCTCGTTATGCAGCCCCTTAATAGAACATTTTGATTTTGATACGGCACTCATGTTTAGAGAAGACCCTGTAACAGGTGGCATACAATACAAAGCCAATGGAGTAGTAGAAGTGCCGGAAACAGCCGGGCTTGGTGCTACGATTGATGAAGGGTGGTTGAGTAAGATGGAGAAAATGGTTGTTTAAATACATGTTGACTGATTTTTATTGTCGCAGGGTTGGAGTGTGAATAAAAATCTTGCATTTATACACTTAACAAATTGTAAATCAAGTTGACAATACTACGTTACTCAAAAATTAAAAGCTTCGTATATTAGACAACACATACGTTGTGTGCCACTTTAACAAACATTCCGCATGAAACGTCAAATTAAGAAATGGACTCTTCGTCTGACAGCTACAGGATTACTTCTTGCAGGACTTTTGCTAATTATTGTTCTGAATCCAATTTTGACTTATGCCAACAAAACGACATATAAAAACTATACAGTTTTTCATAATAAAATACTTGATCCAAGCTTATTAACTAAGCTTGACCAGGCGACCGAACTTTTGAAAGCAAGTGAATTTTACAATCCAAAACTGCGCCTTGACATCTGCCTGAATGACGGCTCAAAATATCCAACACTTATACGAGTATTACGTGGACAAGCCTTTGCTTGGGGCTTCTATGACAAAGTTGTTCTGCAAGGAACTGCAAACTATAAAGTCAACAATGTTGAACTAAATGGCTACAAATGGAATTTGACCCAACTGTTGGCACACGAAATGACACATTGCTTACAGTTTGACAAATTAGGATTTTGGAAGTCGAAACCAATTGCAAATATTCCAAATTGGAAATGGGAAGGTTACGCAGAATATATTTCCCGACAAAACGCTGACCAAAAAGACCTGTCAAAAAATATAGAACGACTTATTGTAACAGGCAAAGAAAATTGGGAAATTAAATTCGCTGACAATTCAATTACCCCAAGAGAATATTACGACTATTGGACGTTAATTCAATATTGTATGGACATCAAAAAAATGACTTACAAACAAATTCTTACAGACACAACAAGCGAACAAATAGTTAGGCAAGAAATGATGAGTTGGTTTAGCAAACAAGAATAAAAACGAGCACCTAAGAAAAGATTTTATGCAATTGGACGGTATGGCGTTGCAGCAATCATTGGCAGTGTGTCTTGCCCTGAAATAAGGTGAGAGTACATCAATCAAAATACACATCATAAATATCCCGCCTGCTGCAATACCTTTACGTTGGTGGTAATAGCAGAGCCACACCCAAACCAGCAAATAAATAAAAACCTAAATGACAATTTGAACAATGAAAAAATATTTCTCATCAATCCAGGTTTTTACTTTTCTTACAATAGTGCTTTTTGCCACTGCCTGCAACGGACCAGTTAAAAAAGACTTTGCAAAAGAAAAAGTTCAACATCCAAAACTTATCAAAACCATCGGCAATCCCAGGTATGGTAATGTTCAATGTGCTCTGCAGGACAAAGCCGGTAACCTTTGGTTCGGCACTACAGAAAATGGCCTTTATAAATATGACGGAAAATCGTTTACCCAATTTTTAGTGGCCGATGGGCTAAACAGTAATAATGTTTATTCAATTTTGGAAGATAAAGAGGGTAACATTTGGATAGGTACTGAAGCGGGACTTTGTCTTTATGATGGTAAAACATTTGCTGAAATCGAGATTCCTTTACCAAAAAATCTACCTCCTAATAAGAACCCCTACTATCAAAACCATTGGGTATACAGTATGTTGCAAGCAAAAAACGGGAAACTATGGTTTGTAACAATTGATGGTGTCTATATTTACGATGGAAAATTATTTACACATTTTCCAATGAATGAAGTCGCAAATGGCTTTTTGACCAGTAATGATAAGGTGGAACGCATTTTAGAAGATAATGCAGGTAACATTTGGTTAGGTGGACGAACCAATGAAGGTGTTTATCGTTACGATGGAAAATCTATAACCAACCTCAAACTAAAGGAATTATTTCAAGACGGGCCAAAGCCAAAACCTCATAATTGGGCATGGCCTCAATTGCAAGACAAAAACGGAAATCTTTGGTTCAGCAATTGGGGTGGAGCCTACCGTTATGATGGAAAAATATTTACAAGTTTTACAACAAAAGATGGTTTGCCAAGTGAAGTTACCCGAATTTTAGAAGACAAAAAGGGAAATCTTTGGTTTGGTGCCAGTGATGGACTTAGGAGTTACGATGGTAAAACTTTCACCTATTATAAAGATGGATTAATCAATCCTTGGATTTGGGAAATTTTGGAAGATAAAACTGGAAATCTTTGGGTGGGTACAAGAGAAACAGGTCTCTACCTTTACGATGGAAAAACATTTATTACATATTCGGAATATAAGCACCAGTAAATTTATAAAGCGGCAGAGCTGAAATTTCCCGTCTTCAGCAATACCCGAAACGTAACAACAGCTATAACCAAAAATAACATGTCAGATCCCTGGATTGAAAGATGGAATGAAAGATATAGTAATGACGAGTTTGCTTATGGCGAACTACCAAACAACTATCTAAAAGAACAATTGCAGAAGTTAGCTCCCGGCACCATTCTATTTCCGGCAGAAGGGGAAGGACGTAATGCGGTTTTTGCCGCCAAACTTGGCTGGAAGGTTGCTGCATTCGATATTAGCAACGAGGGAAAAAATAAGGCTATTAAACTTGCCGAAAAAAACAAAGTAGCAATTGATTACCAGGTTGGCGAATTGCAAACATTAAACTTTAAACCCGGTCAGTTTGATGCGATTGCCTTAATCTATGCTCACTTCCCGGCATCCATTAAATCGCTTTACCACAAAACATTTGACTCCTATTTGAAAAAGGGTGGAGTAATTATTTTTGAAGCGTTTAGCAAAAAACATATTGAGTATGTAACGGCAAATGAAAAGGTGGGTGGACCTAAAGACATAGAAAGTTTATTCTCAATAGAAGAAATACAGTCGGACTTTCCGAATTATGAAATTATAGAATTAGCAGAAAAAGAAATTGAGTTAAGCGAAGGGATTTTTCATAATGGGAAAGGTTCGGTAATACGATTTGTCGGAATAAAAAAATAAATTGCCCTGAAAGGAAGTTTGCAAGTATTGTAATAACCTCAGCAGCACTTTTTAATCTTTTCTTTAAGCCTTTTCAATTTTACACACCCATCTTATCATTCTCTCCAATAATTCACACAAGTATAGGTTAGGAAAAGCTTCATTTTCAGAAGGTTTAGCTGACTTTACATGGGCAATTTATTCCTCATGTGGGGTTCGTTTCTACATATTTTTTGTGTTCCCTGTTCACTAAATCAGGGCATTTATTTTGATGTTTTACTAGGCAATAATAAATAAATGTCAACCCGGTTTTCTAAGCTATCATTAAATAAAAATTTGAATATGGATGAGAAATCACTTGAATCTACTCCCAATCGTCCGCAAGGAGAACGCATTGTAGATGCACCCATGGTTACAATTGACCTTAAGTCTTTTAAAGAACAAATTAAGAATGAGAAGGCATGGAAGGAAAATGACCGAAATGCCATAACGGTTTTTAAAACAAATGGTTTGCGTATTGTATTGATTGCATTGCATAAAGATGCTGAAATGACTAAGCATACAGCAGACGGAATTATAAGTGTGCAAGTGCTGGAGGGACAAATAAAATTTACAACGGATGAATCGGTAGAATTAAGAAGCGGCCAATTGCTGACATTACATGCTGGCGTTCCTCATAGTGTAATGGCAAAAGTGGACAGTATTTTTTTGTTGACGCTTACAACCAGCCAGGCAGAAAAAATCATTTGAAAAAATGGATCAGCGACGCCTGATTTGAAAAACTGAATTAATAGAAAAAAATCAGTCACTTAATATTCTCCTTTGGCCTCTTTTCTTTCACAACCGGCGCATTGTCTTTCCAACGCCATAAATGTACACAGGCATAAGTGCGGTAAGGGCTCCATTTTTTGGAGAGGCGTAGCATATCTTCTTTAAGTTTCTTTTTATCGGAGTTATCGAGTTTGTATAATTTGATCATGGCATTTTGAATGCCGAGGTCATCTACTGCAAATACATCTTCTCTTCCAAGGGCAAACATCAGCAGCATTTCAATGGTCCACCTTCCTACCCCTTTTATAATGATGAGGTATGCTATCACTTCTTCATTGCTCATTTTGGCCAGCTTCTTTGCATCCATACCAAATTCAGTTTCAAACTTCGCAACGTTTTGCACATAACTCACTTTGGCATTAGACAAACCTATACCTCTTAATTTATCAAACGGCGTATCGAGAATTTGTTGTGCGGTTGGTTCTTTGTCGCCATACAAATTCAGGAACCTTTTATAGATTACATCAGCAACTTTGGTGGATAGCTGCTGGCTCATGATGGAAGCGCAGAGATAAGTGCAGATGTTTTTTCTTTTTACAAGTTTGTGCGTTGTGCTGTTCTCAATAAGTTTTTTTAATTTCTTGTCTTTTGCTAAGTGAGAGATGTATTCCATTTATTTATCGATTTTTTAAACCCACAGAGAACACAGACTAAATACAACACAGAGGTCACTGAGAAAGTGCTCAGTTGAGAACCTGCCTTTGCCGGCAGGCAGGTGTAGCTGGCTAAATATAATTGCCACTGAAGCAGAGAAACACTGAAATAAAACTCACGCCGCCTCCCTACTAATGACTCCGAACTCACTTCATTCCCGGCTGCAGCAACTTCCAACCCGTTTTTGCTTTTTCGGCATCCACCATTTTCTTTACATCATCCAATAATTTTTTTGCATCATAAATAATTCCGTCTTTGATCGTATACTTTACTCCGCCTTTTCGAACAACTTCATTTTTATCATTCATGTAAATTGCACCGGTACCATAGAGGTATTGAAAATTCTCTAATGGATTGGCATCCACAATTACAATATCGGCCAGCTTGCCTGCTTCCACCGTTCCAATTTCTTTATCCATTCCCAACGCCTGCGCACCACTGAGTGTAGCACTGCGAATTACTTCTAACGGATGAAAGCCGCCTTCCCGTAACAATTCTAATTCCCGTACATAACCAAAGCCATAGGTTTGATAAATAAATCCATTGTCAGAACCGGTAGTTACTCTACCACCACGATTTTTATATTCATTTACAAAAGTCATCCACAACCGATAATTTTCTTTCCAGGCAATTTCCTGCTCCGTTCCCCAATTGAACCAATAGGATCCATGCGACTCCCGGCTGGGTTCAAAAAATTTCCAGAGTGATGGCAATGTATAATGCTCATGCCACTCGGCCCGTCTTGCACGGTGCAGGTCACGGTTGGCATCATAAATATTAAAGGTGGGATCGAGTGTAAAATCAAGTGCTAATAATTCATTCATCACTTTATTCCAATGTTCGCTGTACGGGGGTGCGGCTTGTTTCCATAACTTACCAGCTTCTTCAAAGCGATGTGATTCATTCGCATAATTATAATCAGCCGGATAATTTTGTACGGTTCTATCGGTAAACAATGCTTCGGGCAAACCATACCAATGTTCCATTGATGTAAGGCCTGCTTTAGCACTGTTCACCACATTCCATCTTGCTACGGACATTTGTGCATGGTGGCAGCATGAACGAAGACCGAGTTTTTTGTTTTCTCTTAATGCTGCATCCATGATCTCCGGTGTGGCACCAAAAAATTTAATTCCGTCGGCACCTTTCTTTGCATTTTCTCTTACCCATTCAATAGCCAGTTCAGGAGTGTTGATGGGTTGTTTGGCACCAGCACCAAAAGCGGTATAGGCCAATAACCGTGGAGCAGTAATTTTATTTTCGGCACTTAATCTTTTTTCGTCCAGTGTCCAATCCAATCCATTGCCTGCTGATGGGTCTCTTACAGTAGTAATGCCATGTGCCATCCATAATTTAAAAACATATTCTGCCGGTGTACCTTGTCCGCTTCCTCCAATATGCCCATGCATATCTACAAAGCCAGGCAACGCATACATGCCTTCGCAATTCAATTCTTTGCCGCCTTCTTTCAATTTAGGCCGGTTCTTACTGGGTGGCATACCCGGACTACCGGCACTGGCTACTTGTACAATGCGATTTTTTTCGATCACAATATCTACCGGACCAATGGGCGGCGCACCATTGCCATTTATTAATGTTACTCCACGAATAATGAGTTGTGCAAATTGACCTTCGCCTTCTTTCTTTTCAGGTGCTTTGGGTATTTGTGCAAAGAGGGAGATGGAAAAAAATAATGCAGTAATAAAATGGAAGATTTTGATTGGCATGCTGCTACTGTTTTGTGAGGAACAAATTACAGTATTTTAAATTGGCAGCAGGCCTCTATCAGTGTTTTTGTTTTGGCTGGGAGTTTACTTTCACGACTCTGCCCAGGCCCGAAAATGTGCTACTCTTTCCCGGCTTATGATCATTTCATCTTGCTGCGTACTTCCTTTTACAGAAAGTTTTAACCGGCTATTGTAATACGGTTTTACTTGTTGTATAGCATCGATATGGACAATAAAACTGCGGTTGAGCCGGAAGAAATGTTGCGGATTCAATACATCTTCTAATTGCTCCATAGTATAATCCACCACATAGCGGTTGCCTTCCTTATCTACTACATGAACAATTTTATTATCGGCCTGGAAAAAAGCGATGGTATTGGATTCTAAAAAAAATAACCGTTGCCCTACTTTTCCTAAAAAACGTTTCTTGTATTTTTCTGCGGCAAGTGCCGGTGCCAGTTGCCTGAAATCAACAGGAGCGAAAGTGCCTTCCAATGATTTTAATTTATTGATAGCTGCAGCCAACGCCTCCAGTGTAACAGGTTTCAAAATATAATCGATACTGAATAATTTAAAAGCTTCTAATGCATACTGATCGTATGCGGTGGTAAATATTATTGGCTTGTTATAATTAACCTGTTTAAAAATTTCAAAACTTGGCCCGTCTGATAAATGAATATCCAGCAATAATAAATCCGGATGCGCATGGAGTTTAAAATATTGAACCGTTTCTTCAATACTTTCGAGGCAGGCAACTACTTCTGCATCTTTATCATACTCTTTTAATATGGTTTGAAGCCTTTCGGCAGCCAGTTTCTCATCTTCCACTATTACTATTTTCATACCTATCAGTTTAAGTTGAGCAGCGGGAGACTTACTTCAAATTCAGTTGCTGTTTTTTTAATATCGATATCTCTACCGCTGATAAGCTCATATCTTTTTTTAATATTCTGTAATCCAATTTTGGTAGAAGGCTCCACCATTTGGCGGGGCTGCAGATTATTCTTTACTACCAATGTTTGGCTACCATTGGCATGTATATCAATATGCAATGGTTTATTTCTGCTTACTATATTGTGCTTGATGGCATTTTCAATCAGCATTTGTAAGGCGGCGGGTACCACATGCCAGGTTTTATAATGTTCCGGTATGTTTATACTAATTACAAGACCTTCATCAAATCTTTTTTGTAAAAGAAAAAGATAAGGTGTGATAAATTCCAACTCTGATTTTAATTCTACTAATTCTTTATCCTGATTACTTAAAATATACCGGTACACTTTTGAAAACTCTTCAATAAAATGATTGGCCTCCGGGTTGTTTTTTATAACCATTCCGGATAATACATTGAGATTATTAAATAAAAAATGCGGGTTAATTTGGCTTTTAACTAATTGCACCTGTGCTTGTGTAGTTTTTTTTCGCAAGTCTTCTACTTCCATCCAATGCCTTTTATATTCCCGGAAGAAAAATAAAATGGCATTGAGTAAATGAAAGAAAAGATTGATGAGGCTGGCATAGATAATATTTAATTTCAGTGGGTTGCTGTTTTGCTCCCAGGTATAGCCGTGAAAAATATTACCCACAAAAAAAACTACCAGTAAAGCTGATAGCGGTGCTACTACATTTCCTGCCAGGAAAAAGAAACCTAAAAAATGGATCTTGCCTTTTTGTGCTAAAAATTTTCGTTTAAAATAGGGTTTAATTAGACGATTGCCCTCCCATGTGAGAAAGGTTATACCGGAAATGGTCAACAGTGCATAATACCATTCAATTTCAATATTGAAATAATAATATACATCGCACAACACAGTATTTAAAAAAGTGTATGCAGAAAGAATGGCAATAAAGAGGTAGCGGTATTTGTGGTTAAATAACATAGTGCCCATATTTAATCAGTCCTGCCCGCTATAAATAACGAACAGGACTGATAATGGTTTTCCATGATAGGGGTAATTTTTTTATGGGAGTATCACCCGGTCAATAACATGTACAACACCATTGGTTTGCATCAGGTTAACACCGGTAATCTTTGGCCAGGTTGCTGAAGCGGCTCCGTTTCCGGCACCATATACAGCAGGACCTGTTAAATTGATGGTCAATGTTTTAGTAGCATCTGTTGCAGTAAGCAGGCTGTTCACCGTGCCGGCAGCAAGATCTGAAGAGAATACCCTTGCGCCTACTGCATGATGAAGGATGATACTTTGTAAAGTAGCAACCGGAACTGCATCCAATGAGGCATCAGTTGCAAAACCACTGGCAGTAAAGGCAGCATTGGTTGGTGCAAAAACAGTGAATGGACCAGCACCACTTAAAGCTGCTGCAATATCAGCACCGCCATTATTTTTAACCCGGTTGATAGCATATAGCAATCTTGAGAAATTAGGGTTAGCCGCTACAGTTCCTGTAATGGTAGTAGCTGGTGGCACCAATACTCTATTAATTACATGGATGATACCGTTGCTGGCAGAAACATCGGCCTGCACTACTTCTACTCCATTGATAAATGCTTTGCCACCATTTATTTTTGCATATAGAACAGGGCCGGGACTACCGGGGCCATAGGTAGGAGATGAAATTCCTGCAGTAGTAATTGCACTGGCAGGTACTCTTGCAGTAAGCACATGATAATTAAGAACAGCTCTCAATAGATCTAAGCCAGCACCCGTTAATGCATTAATTTTTGCTTCTGTATCCAAATCCGGTACTCCATCACCAGTAATATCTAACTGGCGAAAAGCATCATCATTCGGAGCAAATACAGTAAGATTAGCAGTTGTTCCGAGTAAACCTGCGTAACCTGCTTTAACCACCGCTGCTTCCAGCAATGTAAAATTGGCCCCCTCCACTACTGTCTCCGTAATTGTTTTAGGCGGAACAGTTGTATCATCGTCATCTTTATCGCAACTTGTAAATACTAGTGGTAAGCTTAAGGCCAACATAAGGCCTGCCTTTTTAAAAAATTGATTTGGTTTCATAATTGATTAATTTTTGTTTAATGGAATAACAAAACCAAATGGCCGGGGATGTGCAAGGAGGAATGAATAAACAGGTGGATGGAGTGAATTGTAGTTTAAACGGAGTGAATTGTGTTTAACGGTTGGTAAAAAAATGCCCGTTCTACGAAAAGAACGGGCATCATATTAAAATAAAGTAGTAGTTACTCGGCAGACCAGCTCATATCCCCACCTTTTTCATCCTTCAACGTAATTCCTAATTCAGCAAGTTGGTTTCTTATTTTATCAGAGGTAGCAAAATCCTTTTTTGTCTTGGCCTCTTTACGAATGTCGATCAGCAATTGCATTACGCCTTGCAGTTTGGTATTGTCTGCTTCATTAGAAGGCTTTAATCCAAATACATCTTCCAGGTAACTTTTGAATTTTGTTTGCAGCAGCGTCAACGTTTCTTTTGACAACGCCGACAACGGTATCGTTTTATCTTTTATTGAATTGATAATTGGAACTAATTCAAACATACTTGCCAATACCCTGGCGGTATTGAAATCATCATTCATGTGTTCATCAAACTCTGCAACAAGACCTCTTACCTTTTCATCAAGTTCTGCATCTACAGACTCTGCTCCCGACCCATGACTCATGACTCCCAACTTTTCATAAGCGTCCCACAATCTTTTTAATCCTTTCTCTGCTGCTTGTAAAGCTTCATTGCTAAAATCCAATGTACTGCGGTAATGCGTCTGCAACATAAAGAAGCGAACATTCATTGGTGAGTATGCTTTTTCTAATAATGGATGAGAGCCGCTGAATAATTCTTCTGGCAAAAAACCATTGCCTGCACTCTTACTCATTCGTACACCATTTACCGTAAGCATATTGGTATGCATCCAGTATTTAACCGGCGATACTTTATAGCAAGCTTGCGATTGTGCAATTTCATTGGTATGATGCGTGGCTGCCAGGTCCATTCCACCACCATGTATATCAAATTGCTTTCCTAAATATTTTTCACTCATGGCCGAACATTCAATATGCCAACCGGGAAAACCCATGCCCCAGGGAGAAGGCCATTGCATTAAATGTTCCGGACCTGCTTTTATCCAAAGTGCAAAATCCAGTCGTCCTTTTTTTTCATCTTGCCCACCGAGTTCTCTTGTTCCTTCTAATAAGTCTTCGAGTTTTCTATTGGTCAATATGCCGTACGGTTTTTCCGTATTATACTTTTCTACATCAAAATAAACAGTACCATCTACCACATAGGCATAACCATTATCAATGATCTGCTGCGCCATTTTTATTTGTTCGGTGATATGGCCGGTTGCAGTTGGTTCAATCGTTGGTGGTAATGTATTGAACAACTCCATCACTTTATGAAAGCCTACGGTGTAGCGTTGTACAATTTCCATTGGCTCCAATTGCTCCAGCCTTGCTTTCTTCGAAAATTTATCATCGCCTTCATCTCTGTCCCCTTCTAGATGACCCGCATCTGTAATGTTGCGAACATACCTCACCTTATAGCCAACATATTTCAGGTAGCGATAAATAATATCGAAGGAAATAAAAGTGCGGCAATTTCCTAAATGTACATCGCTGTAAACAGTAGGTCCGCAAACATATAAACCAACATGGTTGGGTGTTAGTGGCTCAAAAGGTTCTTTTGTTCTTGATAAGGTGTTATATATCTTCAAGTCGCTCATAATAGTGATTGGCTAAATAGAAAATAAAAAAGGAATTATGCCAGCACGGCAAAAGTAGCAATTATGCTGTCAACAGGGACAGCAGCAACAAGAAGTATGAAATGCAATGTGTTTCATCATTTTCAAAGATAGTGTTTTCAGGGATAAATTTTAACCCGGCAGAACTTCTGCATTTTAGGCATTGACTTAAAACAACATTACGCCAAACCAGGAACTCCGAACTCTAAACTCCAAACTTTTCTTACTTCTTCAACTCCACATCTGCCACTATCATATAATGGTCGGAGTATCGTTTAACGATGCGGTTAAACTGGCTGATCTTAAAATTTTTATCGGCAAAAATATAATCAATACGAAGGGTGGGTGATAACGCAGAGAAAGTCCGGCCAATGCCAAATCCTTTTTTCAAAAATGCATCCTGCATGCTACCCCGCACCGTTGCATAAGTATAAGAGTTGGGTACATCGTTCAAATCAGCAGCAAATAAAACAGGATGGGGGCTATCGCCAATTACTTCACTCACCACATCTGCCTGCAGGCTGCGGTTAGTAAAGCCTCTTTTAATTTTCGACAATATATTTCTTGAATTCGCCACCAGGCTGTCTTCGCCACTTTTTATTTTTCCAATTCTATCATAATCATTTTTACCGAGCTGTAATGATTGCAGGTGGGTTGTATAAATGCGAATGGTGTCGGCTCCTACCTTAACATCAGCATGTATCAATGCATCCGGCAAACTAGGCCGGGGATAACGAATTTTCCCATTGTCAACAATCGGGTAGCGGGAAAAAATGATAGAGCTGTAAAAATGATTATCACCATCCGTATCAAAAGAAAAATAAAAATGCGGATAGCCTAGATCCTGAACAGCTTTTATATTGTTGTAATAAGAAGAGTCAAGAGAGGTATGAAATTCTTGCAAGCAAAGCACATCTGCATTTTGCTCCCGGAGCAAGTCCAGCATTTTTAATCTTGTCTGGCTTCCTTTATTGGTGTTACGTTTTAATTCAATAAACCGGGCTACATTCCAGCTTACTATCCGTAGATTTCCTTGTTCCTTTTTAGATTTAAATGAAGTTGGTGCATGAAAAGCAAAAAACACAATAATGCTTTTAATCCCCAATACTAATGCCACCCCTGAAATAATAGCCAACCGGGGCTTTAACACCATCAACCATGTTATAGCAAATGTAATAACGGCCACCAGTAAAAAAGGAAAAGCCAGGCTTAAAAAAGAAATGAACCACCATTTTCCTGGATTAAGAGATGATGCCAAACAAGACAGTAAAAAGAAAATTACAACCGCTATGTTAGTATAAATAAAAAACCGCCTGGTAAAGATTGCGAACTTGTTGGCCATTGATGCAATTTAAGAAAAAGAGAAGAATAGACATCCGTCAAACCAGAGTTCTTGACAAGAGGCATATTTCAATTGTTGAAACGCAATTAGGACAAAGGAATATCTGCTAAAAGCAGCCTTGACATTATCAATTTATATCATCTTCGCTAGCTCTACGTAATAGGTCTTTCTCTTCTTCTGAAAGATGGTCGTAGCCCATTTGATGCACTTTCTCTAATACTTCATCAACCCGTTGGGTTGTTACATTGGGAGTTTTTATGTACGGTGCCGATGTAGATTTATAAAAAAGTTCTTCTTTAAGATTCTTGTTCTTGCTTTGTTTGTTTGGGTTAAAAACATTGCCGAACCAATCAAAGAAATTACTCATCCAATTACTCCAGTCATACCCACGGCGCAGGAAGAATATAAATAAGAACCCTGTTAGTGCACCCGCAACATTGATGATAATGTTAATAGTATCGCTGAAAGAAATAGTCAGTAAACTGGTAACAACATAGAAAGCAGTTAATACCCACAACGGCATACCACCGCTTAACAAGGGAAAAATTTTATAGCCCGGTGCTATCATTGTGGTGGTGATAGCTACTGCCATCACTCCTGCGGAAGCCCCCATAGTGGTAATAAAAGGAAGTTGTTCTTTTAGCGATGGCATCAGGTTAGCAGCTACCAAAAATGCTATTGCACCACCCAGAGCCCCATAAATAAAAACAGGAATGATCTTTTTATTACCGGTAATATCCTGCATGATGTAGCCAAAAGCCCAGAGCCATATCATATTGGTGAAAACTTTCCAAACATTATCATGCACAAACATATGAGTGATGATGGTCCACGGCTTGCTTAATAATTTATCTGTATCCGCCGGTAAAACAAATAAGCCCAATACATTCTTATTAAAAAATGGTAGTGCGAGGTCTTTCTGGTAAGTGAAGTAGGATACCGCCTTCATAAAGGCAAGTCCAACATATGCAATAAGACAAATAGCAATCAGCAATATCAGTGCATTATCGCTCTGTCCCAGTGTTATTTTCTGTTTGTATTTTTTCTCGGAGTACATTGGTCAATTGGCAATGATGAAAAGTCAATTACAAAGGTCGTTTTATTTTGACTCTTTTATTCTTTATTCTTATTTAATACAACGTCTTTCTGTTGGTTTTGTTCCAGACCATTACAATAATAAAGCCTGTTAAGGCACCACCAAGGTGAGCAAAGTGAGCAATATTGTCACCTGTTACTTGTGCAACGCCTCCAAATAAATCAAGGGCTACAAAGATATATAATTCTGTGTTCGGAAAAGTGAGTGCAAAAGCTGCCATCACTCCCATTACGGCTCCAGAAGCACCTAATGCTGGAGCCGCAGCTCCAATTTTGGCCTGCACTCCTATCATGTCATTAGCTTCTGCTAGTTGTAACAATTGCTCACAACGAAAGTATTGAATAGCAAGGTGAAGTGCAGCAGCACCAACACCACAAGCAAGGTAAAAGAATAAAAATCGTTTGGGACCCCATACATTTTCCAACACTCTTCCAAACATAAACAAAGCAAACATGTTAAAAAATATATGAAAAATTATGGAAGGAGAATGCGCAAACATGTGCGTAGCAACCTGGTAAGGCTGAAATTTTTGAGAGCTTTCCAGTCCCCCATGCTCAACTAAAAAAGCATGTAACTTCTCTGGCATTAGAGGCCACATCATCACCTTTTCTGTCAATTCATAATCTTGTAATAGCAGCTGCGCTACAAACACCAATACATTAATAATGATAAGATTTTTTACTATCGGCGGAAATCTATCTACACGGGTTGGTCGAAAATTACTCATAGGGCAAAAATAAATGGAATCAACGTAAAAGGGTTATAAAGAATAGTTGTAAATTAGAAATTATGATATAAATCTACCTTTTATGAAAAAAACAATTTTCTTGCTTTTTCTATTTGTTGGTTTTTCTTCCCAAGCACAAGATTCAACTACCTCTCTCAAAGGCCTTATTACAAAAAAAACATTTGGCCCATTTAGACTTAATGACCAAAAAATTACGATTAAAGAATTAAAAGCAGAACTATACAAAATACCCGCAGCAATTCCTGTATACAAAAAATCGAAGACTAGTGAAATTATTGGCATCACCTTATTACTTCCTATAATCGTTTATGCCATTTCTGATAATAACTCCAATAAAGCAACAGCTTACGAGGTAGCAGCTGTTGCCTCAGGCGGTGTTTCGTTGTTCTTTCTTTTTCGAAGTCATAAGCTAAGACAAAAAGCTATCGAAATTCATAATGAAAAGTATCGGGTAATTTACTAACTGTTATTTCAACTTCAACTGCACCACATTTTCTATATGGTGTGTATGCGGAAACATATCAACGGGTTGCACTTTTGTTACAGCATATTTGGCACCCAGTAATTGCAGATCTCTTGCTTGAGTAGCCGGGTTGCAACTTACATACACTACCTTTGGTGCGGCGATATCCAAAATCTTTTGTACCAGTTTATCATGCATACCGGCCCTTGGTGGATCAGTAATAATTACATCTGGGCGGCCATGTGTTGCAAAAAATTCATCATTACAAATATCAATCACATCGCCGGCAAAAAATGCTGCTTCCGTTAAATTATTCAATGCTGCGTTTTCTTTGGCATCATCTATTGCCGCAGCAATCATTTCTACACCAATAATTTTTTTTGCTTTCTCGCTTACAAAAATGCCGATGCTTCCGGTACCGCAGTATAAATCATACACTATTTCATTACCGGTTAACTCAGCAAAATCTCTTGTTACCTGGTATAATCTTTCGCCTTGCTTCGTATTTGTTTGAAAAAAAGATTTTGGTCCGATCTTAAATTGAAAGTCTTCTAATTTTTCAATCACATACCCTTTGCCGGAATAAGTTACCGGTTCCAGATCAAACAAGCTATCATTCCATTTTAAGTTAACCGTATAGAGTAATGTGGTAATAGATGGAAAGGTATTAGCCACATATTCCATCAGTAATTTAATTTTATCTGGATCATCTTCACCTACCATGATATTTACCATCAGTTCACCAGTAGTACACAATCTTACCTGCATGGTTCTTAAAAAGCCAACATGATTACGAATATCATAAAAGGGCCAGCCTTGCTGAATGGCAAAATCTTTTACCGCTAATCTAATTTCATTGGTTGGCTCGGCTTGTAAATAACAGGTTTGAATATCTACTACTTTATCAAAAAAACCTTTGGCATGAAACCCCGCCACATCCTGCATACCATTGACAGTCTCATCTTTAATTTCTTCTTTTAGCAGGTACCGCTTGTTTCCAAATGTATATTCCAGTTTATTGCGGTAATACCTTGTTGCTGCTCCGCCAATAATAGGTTCCATAGCAGGCAATGCTACTTTGCCTATTCTTGTCAGCACATCTGTTACCTGCTTCGTTTTATATTGCAATTGTTTTTCATACGGCAGCATTTGCCATTGGCAGCCGCCACATACCCCAAAATGGGAGCAAAACGGAATAACCCTATCAGCAGAAAATGAGTGGATCTGCACCGCCCTTCCTTCCGCCCAATCCTTTTTACTTTTGGAAAGCTGTACATCTACCAGATCTCCCGGCACCGCCCCTTCTATAAAAACAACTTTTCCATCTAACCGGGCCAGGCTTTTGCCTTCTGCGGCATAATCTTCTACCAGCACTTTCTCCAGTAGTATATTTTTCTTTTTTCTTTTCACGGCGCAAATATACCCCTAACCGCTAAAGGGAATAAACATCCTATTTGCTCCTTTTAAAAAGCAACGAAATTGCTCCCTATCACCTCTTTAGAGAACTTTTCACTTTTATGCTTCAACCGCTTGGAGTTTTTAGATAACTTTACCTGATTTATTCATACGTATGAAAAAAGGATTATTTCTGCTCGCACTGTTTTGCTCTACTGCTGTTTTTGCTCAAAATGCTTACGAAATTAAAGTAACGTTTAAGCCATTTAAGAAGCAATACATTTACCTGGGTCACTATTTTGGTAAAACATATCCGATCATTGATTCTGCTTTGCTGAATGAGAAAAGTGAAGCTGTTTTTAAAGGCACTAAAAAACTACCCGGTGGCATCTATTTAGTTGGCTATCCAAACAAGACTGGTTTTTTTGAAATATTAATTGATAAGCAACAAAAATTCTCCATCATTGCAGATACCGCCACAATAAAAAATGGCGTTCAGTTTCAAAACTCTCCAGACAATGTAATGTTTACCGGTTATCAGCAATTCATGTCTGCAAAAGGACAAAAAATTGCGGGTTTGCAACAACAAATAAAAACAGCTTCAAAAACAGATTCTATTTTAATTGCCGCCCAACTCATTAAGGAAGATAGTGCCGTATCTGCTTATCGTGAAAATATCATTACTAAAAATCAGGGCACTATTCTCAGTACACTTTTGGGCTCTATGCAGGAGCCGGTGCTTACAGGAAAATTAAAAGATCCTGGTACCAAAGAAGATTCGCTGGCGGCCTATGCATATTATAAAGGTCATTTTTGGGATGGTGTAAATTTTTGGGATGGCCGTTTATCCTACACTCCCTTTTTTGAAGATAAGGTTGACAAATATTTTGAGCAATTGGTGGTACCACAACCAGATTCTGTTATTAAAGAATTAGACTTTATGCTCGGGCCTGCCTCCATTAATGAGGAGATGAGCCGCTTTTTGCTGATAAAATTTGTGAACCGTTACCTGAATCAAAAATACATGTGGGAAGACCAGGTGTTTGTTCACCTGTTTGAAAAATATTTTGCGAATAAGAGCTATTCATGGCTTAATGAGCAAGGCAAGAAAACAATTACTGACAGGGCGTATAGCCTGATGGCAAATATTATGGGCACTCCTGCATCAGAAATTGCCTTACCCGATTCAAGTGGAAAAATAATTTCGATGTATGAAACTGAGGCTGCTTACACTGTAGTAGCTTTTTGGGATCCTGCTTGTGGCCATTGTAAAGAAGTGCTTCCTAAGCTAGATTCCTTTTATCATGCAAAATGGAAAGCCGCAGGACTAAAAATATTTGCAGTAGCCAAAGAAACAGATGCCCCTAAAAAAGATTGGTTGGGTTTTGTAAATGAATATCATTTGCAGGAGTGGGCACATGTTTATTACTCCAAAGCAGATGATAAGGCGAGAATTACTGCCGGCATACCCGGCTACTCACAGTTATACGATATACAATCGTTCCCTACATTATATTTGCTGGACAAAGACAAGCGGATTATTGCCAAAAAACTGAGTTACCAGCAAATTGATGAAGTGCTGCAATTGAAGATGAAGGGACAATAATCAATCGACTTTCTGAATATTATATACTATGAAAAAAATCATCTTTGCCGCCATTACCTGTTGCGTAATGTCGGCCGCTTCTTCTCAAACACTTTTTACTTATGGCAACCACAGGGTTGATGCCAAAGAGTTTTTAAAGGCTTACAAAAAAAACAACGCTGCTTACACGGCTAATAAAGCAAAATCTATAAGCGATTATCTTGACTTGTACATCAGTTCAAGATTAAAAGTTCGGGAAGCTTATGAAAGGAGATATGATACATTACCCCAGGTATCAAACGAAATAAAAAATCTTCGGGCACAGATCGCAGATAATTACATGACGGACCCAACTATAATGGATCGTTTGTCAAAAGAAGCTTTTCAGCGAAGCCTAAAAGATATTCATGTGGCACATATTTTTATTTCCTTTAAAAATGCTTATGGTGCTGTTGATACCGCCACCGCCTGGCAAAAGAAAGAAGCTGTAATTAAACAATTAAATGACGGCAGCGATTTTTTAGCTGTAGCACAGCAATATTCAGACGACCCGGCAGTAAAAACCAATAAAGGTGATTTGGGGTATATAACTGCCTTTACTCTTCCCTATGAATTTGAAAATTTAGTTTACAATACAGCAGCTGGAAAACATTCTGCTTTGTATCGTTCCAAAGCTGGCTTTCATCTTTTTAAAAACTTAGGGGAAAGAAAAGCAGCAGGTAAAATTAAAGTGCAACAAATATTGTTAGCTATTCCTCCTGGTGCTGACGAGTCATCAAAAAAACAACTTGCCTTACTGGCTGATTCTATATACAAACGTCTGCTTGCAGGCAGTGATTTTTCTACACTGGCCACTCAATTCAGTAATGATTACGTAAGTGCAGCTACCGGCGGAAATATTCCGGATATAAGTGTTGGTCAATATGAGCCGGCTTTTGAAAACATGCTATGGTCATTACCGAAAGATGGAGCGATTGGAAAACCCTTCCTTACAACCCATGGCTGGCATATTGTAAAAAGAGTTTCAAGAAAACCTGTTGTTACTGATGCACAAAACAAAGCCAACCTAAAAGATATTGAGCAGAAAGTAATGGCCGATAAGAGATGGAAAACTTCTACCGATTTTATTTATGACCGGATAAATAGCCGGGGTTTATACAAAAAGCATTCGTTCAACAATGATGCTTTGTGGGCAGTGGCAGATAGTATGTTTAATTTTCAGCCCATGAGAGAGGCTGGAAAATTAATCAGCGAAACAACTCCCTTGTTTTCTATTGGTGATTCTGCTTATACAGTTGGCAATTGGATAGGATATGGCCGCACTAACCGCTTTAATGAAGATGGCAGCGGTGCCAAAGCACATAGCCAGGTGTTGGATGAATACCAGAAATCGGCAATGAAAGATTATTATCGCAATCACCTGGAAGATTTTAATGCTGATTTTAAAGAGCAAATGACAGAGTTTGCAGATGGCAACCTGTTTTTTGAAATAATGCAGCGGGAAGTATGGGATAAAGCACAAAGTGATTCAACTGCTCTGCTTGAAATGTATAGTAAAAACAAAAAGAATTATACTTGGAAACAAAGTGCTGATGCAGTTGTTTTTTTCTGCTCCGATCAGATTATAGCTACCAATATTTACAACGAATTAAAAAAGACACCAACTGATTGGAGAAAAATTATTACTGGGTTAAGTGAGAAAGTAGTAACTGATTCTTCAAAATACACCTGGGATCAGATTCCTAATCTTGGAAAAACAATTCCTAAGGCAGGGATGGTTACAGCACCGCTGATAAATACAAATGACAATACTGCTTCCTTTGCTTACATCGTAAATGTGTATACCCAACCCATTCAACGAACATTTACCGAAGCAAGGGGATTGATTGTAAATGACTATCAAACTATCATAGAAAAGCAATGGGATGAAGCGTTGAAAAAGAAATACCCCGTAGTTATAGATAAGAAGGTGCTGAGTGATATATCTAAATAATTCAATTGCCTTAAATAAAAAAACCATCTACTTTAAGATGGTTTTTTTATTTTATAATTAGCTTATAGCAATCCCTTTACAACCTCAGCCACCATCAAAGGGCGGCCTAATGTGTAGTAGTGAAGAACAGGAACGCCGGCTTTCTTTAATTCTCTTGATTGATTTAATAACCACTCCGTGCCCACTTTCTCAACATCCTCGTCTGATTTACATTGCATCACTGCCGTGCTGAGGTCAGATGGCAATTCAATAGAAAATGTTTTGGGCAATACCGTTAATTGTTTCCTCGTATAAATTGGCTTTAAGCCTGGAATGATGGGAACAGTGATTCCAATATCCCGGCAAGCCTTTTCAAACGCAAAGAATTTTGCATTGTCAAAAAACATCTGTGTAATTATATAATCTGCACCAGCCTCTACTTTAGCTTTTAAATATTGCAGGTCGGTATCCATATTAGGTGCTTCAAAATGTTTTTCCGGGTAGCCTGCCACACCAATACAGAATTCTGTTTTATGTGTTCCTTTCAATTCATCCTCTAAATAAATTCCTGCATTAAGATTGGCTACTTGTTTCAACAAATCACTTGCATATTTATGACCACCCGGTTCCGGTTCAAAAGCTGTTTCATTCTTTGCCGCATCACCTCTTAGTACCAATACATTGTCAATACCCAGATACCGCAAATTGATCAAGGCATCTTCTGTATCATTAATGCTGAAACCACCACAGATAAGATGCGGCACAGTATCAACATTGTATTTGTTCATGATTGCAGCACAAATACTTTCTGTACCCGGCCGTTTGCGAATGACAACTTTTTGAAAATTACCATCTGCAGTTTTCTTAAAAACATGCTCACTTCGGTGGTACGTAACATTAATAAAAGAGGGTTTGAACTCCATTAAGGGATCAAGATGCTTGTATAACGCTTCAATGCCTTTACCTTTTAAGGGTGGTAAAACTTCAAAAGAAATCAGTGTGTCTTTTGCCTGCGCTATGTGGTCAGTTACTTTCATTAGTTCTTACTATTGTTTACTACAGTCTGTGCTGTCCGATTGTTAAGGTTGCAAAGCTAACGATGATGAGGCATTAGTCAAAGCCGGGTTAAAACGATATTGCATCTTTTCTTATACGCCGCCATACCTTACTTTTGCCCTTATGGCAGTTACTATCAGCACCAAAAACCTGGTAAAAAAATATGGCAGTCGTACGGTAGTCAATGATGTTTCGCTGGAAGTGAAGCAGGGAGAGATTGTTGGCTTACTTGGACCAAACGGCGCTGGTAAAACCACTTCTTTTTACCAGGTGGTGGGTTTAATAAAACCCGACCAGGGAGATGTTTTTCTAAATGATCAAAATATTACCAAGTTGCCCATGTATAAAAGGGCGCAGATGGGGATTGGTTACTTGCCGCAGGAAGCATCCATTTTTCGCAAATTGAGTGTGGAAGATAATATTAGTGCCATACTGGAAATGACAAAACTTACAAAGCAACAACAACGGGACAAATTGGAATCGTTGCTCAATGAATTCCGTCTGCAGCATGTACGAAAAAGCAATGGTGATGTATTAAGTGGTGGCGAAAGAAGACGAACTGAAATTGCAAGGGCCTTATCCGTTGATCCAAAATTTATTTTATTGGATGAGCCTTTTGCGGGTATTGACCCAATTGCGGTTGAAGATATTCAAGCCATTGTTGCCAAACTGAAATTTAAAAATATAGGTATTCTTATTACTGATCATAATGTTACAGAAACCTTATCTATTTGCGACAGAGCTTACCTGTTGATTGAAGGAAAAATTTTCAAACATGGTACTGCCGAGGAGTTGGCAGAAGATGAGCAAGTAAGAAAATTGTATCTCGGTAGAAATTTCGAGTTGAAACGCAAGGATTATTTGCATGAAGAAGCGGCCATTAAAGCCGATGAAGAATCGCAACAACAGTAATTTTTTCCTATTGCTTTAATTTCTCTATTTTGCCTTCAGCAATGAAGCTTTTATCACCTGCCATATCATCCCTTGCCCGTATGCGCCTCTGGCGTATAGAAGCATGGAAAAATAATCCATTAGATGCACAGCGGGAAGTATTGCAAGACCTTGTTACTTCCGCCCAATACACTGAGTTTGGCCGGAAATATAATTTCTCTAATCTTTTTACTATTCGTGACTTTAAAAATGCTGTTCCAATTCATGAGTACAATGATCTAAAGCCTTACATCCAACGAATCATGAATGGAGAACAGAATATTTTATGGAATACCCCTATTTATTGGTTTGCCAAAAGCAGCGGCACCACCAGCGATAAAAGTAAATTCATTCCTATAAGTGATGAAAGTTTGGAAGATGGCCATTTCAAAGCATCGAAAGATGTGTTGTCGATGTATTACCAGTTCAAACCAGATTCTGAATTATTAACCGGCAAAGGTTTGGTATTAGGCGGCAGCCATAATATAAACCCCATGAACAACGAAGCACAGTACGGCGATCTGAGTGCGGTATTGTTGCAGAACACTCCTTTCTGGGGACACTGGTTACGAACTCCTGATCTAAGTATTGCATTAATGGATGAATGGGAGAGCAAGATTGAGAAACTGGCAGAAAGCACTATTAAAGAAAATGTGACTTCTATTTCCGGTGTACCTACCTGGACACTGGTTCTTTTCCGTCGCATATTAGAACTCACCGGTAAAAAAACAATGAGTGAAGTGTGGCCATCGCTGGAGTTATATATGCACGGTGGTGTTTCATTTGCCCCTTATAAAGAACAGTTTCAACAATTGATTGGGAAAGAGATCAATTACCTGGAAATGTATAATGCCAGCGAGGGATTTTTTGCTGCACAAGACATACCGGGTGACGAAGGCATGTTGCTATTTACTGACCATGGCAGTTTTATGGAGTTTATGCCGGTACATGAATATGGAAAAAAAGATCCACAAACTATTGGATTGCATGAAGTAGAAATCGGTAGAAATTATGCCCTCATCATAAGTACTAATGGCGGATTGTGGAGATATATGCTCGGCGATACTGTTCAATTCACTTCTTTAAAACCGTTCCGTATTAAAGTATCCGGCAGACTAAAACATTATATGAATGCATTTGGCGAAGAGGTGATCGTTGACAATTCAGACAAAGCAATTGCCATAGCATCAGAAAAAACGGGTGCCGTAGTAAATGATTATACAGCAGCACCTGTTTATTTTTCGGAAGGTTCAAATGGTGCTCATGAATGGCTGGTTGAATTTGAGAAAGTTCCTGCCAGCCTTGAAGATTTTACCAAAGAGTTAGATATTGCTCTAAAAAACATCAACAGCGATTACGAAGCGAAAAGACATAAGAGTATTGCTCTTCGTATGCCCATTATTCATGCAATAAAAAAGGGAACTTTTGCAGAGTGGCTTCGCAGCAAAGGGAAATTAGGCGGCCAGCATAAAGTGCCAAGGTTGAGTAATGAAAGAAGGTTTGTGGAGGATATTCTGATCATTACAAAATCTCATTAAATGAGTTCGCAAGCATCCCATACATGCAAAAACTGCCAGCATGAATTTGTTGGTAAGTATTGCAATAACTGTGGCGAAAAATATTATGACGAAGGACATAAAAAAGTAAGCCATCTGTTTGAAGAAGTAATTCATTTCTTTACACATTTTGAAGGGAGTTTCTTTACCACACTAAGAACATTTGTTACTTCTCCAGGCAAATTATCTCTAGATTATTGCAATGGCATACGTAAGAAATATTTTAAACCCATTCCCTTCTTTTTACTTTTTGTTGTTATGTACCTGTTGTTTCCAAAGTTTGAAGGACTTAATATGAGGTTTAGCACTTATGTAAATCGAGATTACAATACAGGTTGGTATGCCCGCCCGGCAGCCAGACAAAAAATAGCTGCTTTAAAAATAGACGCTAACGAATTAGCCCGCAGGTATGATAAAAAGTCTGCTTTTTTTGCCAAACCGCTCCTTTTTTTACTGATACCGCTCACAGCTTTATTCCTCAGCCTTGTCTTTTATAATAAGAAGAAATACTTTTTTGACCATTTTGTACTGGCGACAGAAGTAAATACCTTTTTCATTGGCATTAACTTTCTTTTATTACCATTACTAATGATTGCAAGCACAACCATTTACAAGCCCTCTGCTCAATTTTTTTATGATGGCGGTCCTGCAATGATTATCAGCTTTCTTGTATTTCTAAGTATAACAATTTTAATGTTTAAAAGATTTTACCAGCAAAGCTGGATAATAACTCTTCTTAAAGCAGCTGTCTTTGGCATATTAATGTCAGAGGCGATACATTACATTTATAAAATGGTTCTTTATTACACTGTTATGTTGTTTTTATAAATACATACATCTATAGAGTTATTAATTTTACAGGCCTTCCTTTCGTGCTACTAAGAACTTTTTTGCCGCCTTGACTGTACAAATTTATACATTAGGAATTCTACTCGAACAAATCTAATAAAGCCTTATAGGCAAGTCCTTTGGAGCTTAAGCCGGCAAATAGAGAACTGGTATCATTTTGTTACGCAAAATCTCCTTAGTAAATTATCCTATAATTTCCTTTCTTTTGCTTTATAAATTTTTTACAAATGAAACTACTCGACGGAAAAGTTGCCATAGTTACCGGTGCCGCAAGAGGTATCGGAGAAGGTATTGCTATTAAGTTTGCAGAGCAGGGAGCTAATGTAGCTTTTACGTATGTAAGTGATAGTAGTGCGGAAAAAGCCACTGCTTTAGCAACCAAACTAATTGGGTTAGGTGTAAAAGCAAAAGCCTATAAAAGCAATGCCGGCGACTTTGCCCAGTGCGAAGCATTTGTAAATGATGTGCTGAAAGAATTTGGTACGGTCGATATTTGTGTAAACAATGCAGGTATTTCTAAAGATAACCTGTTGCTCCGCATGACACCTGAGCAATGGAACGATGTGATACAGGTGAATCTGAACAGTGTTTTCTATATGACCAAACAAGTCATCCGCCCTATGATGAAAGCAAAGTCTGGTTCAATTATCAATATGAGCTCTATCATTGGTGAAATTGGCAATGCCGGTCAAAGCAGTTATGCAGCCAGCAAAGCGGGCATCATTGGTTTTACAAAATCTGTTGCCAAAGAATTAGGCAGCCGCAATATCCGTTGCAATGCTATTGCGCCGGGTTTTGTAGAAACCGATATGACCAGTTACTTAAAAGAAGGGGAAGCAGCAGATAAATACAAAGCAGGAATACCGTTAGGAAAATTTGCCAGTGCTGAGGATATTGCTAATGCCACACTATTCCTCGCTTCTGATATGTCGTCGTACATTACAGGACAAACCCTGAGTGTTTGCGGAGGATTAAATATGTAAAGAACTATAAAGGCGGTTATATCAACTGCCTTTTTATCCTTGTAACTTTATACCACGTTTTTTAATATACGAATGCCATAATATCATTGATGCAACAGTTCGGTACGGTCGCCAGGGTTCAGCTATTGCCAGCATCTCCTCTTTGCTTATATCTTTTGGCAATTGCTTTACTTCCTTCAAGCTATTTACTAGTGCAATATCACCTAACGGGAAAAGATCCGTCCGTTGCAGTGCATGCATCAGGTACACATCAATCGTCCAGTGGCCAATACCCTTTAATTGGATAAGAATATGCCGAACTTCTTCATCCGGCAATAAAGCAAGCTTTTTCAATACAATTCTTTTTAACTGCACCGCTTCAGCCAACCCTCTTGCATAGCCCATCTTTTGGCGGGTAAAATAGCAGGCCCGCATTTCTTCATCGGTCAGCTTCAACAATTTTGCCGGGGTTACATTACCAATCTTCTCTTTCAATTTTTTAAACGCCGCATATGCCGCTGCTAAAGAAACCTGCTGCTCCAATATGGTAAGGATCAATGTTTGAAAGGTATTTGGTCTCGTCCACATAGGTGGAAGACCATGCTGCTTAATGATGCCGGAAAGTTCAGCATCCTTTTTGGCCAGCTTCTTACAAATAGCTGCAAAACTGGTTTCATTAAATACAAGATATGGCGATGACATTCAAATTATTGTTTAACTTACGTACAACCACAAACCTTCCTGCTATGAAAAAGATTTTTCTCTTTCTTTTCATACTCCATGCAACAACTGTTGTTGCTCAAAATAAGGATTATCTATTGAGTACAGACGGCATTGGGCCAATAAAATTAGGAATG
>LNFJ01000138.1 GCA_001464625.1 Bacteroidia bacterium Ga0077558
GTAAGTCAACCCACGTTCCATACACTCTTCGATGGTATAGCGGGGCGGATCGATAAAATAGTCCAGGAATTCCAATACGAAAATGTTCCTGGTATCTGTGATCGGAAAATTTTCTTTAAACACACGGAACAAACCTTCGATGTTACGTTTGTCGGGTGTGGTTTCTAATTGGAAAAACTCTTTAAACGACTGAATTTGCACTTCGAGTAGATCAGGAGCATCAGCGAGGTGCTTAATCTTACCAAAATCCACTCTTGAGTTCACTTTAGTTGAAGACATATGCGAAAACCGGTTTTACAACGTTCAAGACATAACAAATCACTCACAGGCCATCATTTTTAAAAAATGAAAACCAATGAAAGTCAACTACTTGCGCATGATTTGGGATGTCAAAATATATTTGGCCAAAATAAAGGATGGCAAAGGTAGGGATTTATACTTCTTAAACAAGAAAAATTTGCCAACAATAACCCGGCCAAAATACCACTAATAGGCCATTTTTGAGACCGCCTGATTGCTGTATTTTGATTCAAAATTCTACATGACCTGGAAAGAATTAATAAGCGATTATTTCACCCTTACAAGAAAGGAAAGGATTGGGATTATTGTCGTTGTTCTTCTCATTACAAGTATCTTCTTTTTACCAAAAGCATTTATCAACAATACTCCGGCAAATGCTGCCGCTGCTGATACCAGTTGGATAGCTGCAATGAAGAAACTAGAGACTATTGATACCACCACTAATTATCAGCAACCTGGCCGATATACTGATGACAATAACAGCAACTACTACCAATACGACAGGAACAAAAATAAGTACTACGGAGAACCTAAGGGAGAGTTGTTCTATTTCGACCCCAATACTATTTCTGCTGAAGGGTGGAAAAAGTTGGGTCTCCGGGAAAAGACAATCGGTACTATTTTAAATTATTTAACCAAAGGCGGCAAATTCAGAAACCCGGAAGATGTACAAAGGATTTATGGTCTTTTTCCAAATGAGTATGAACGAATAGCTGCTTATATAAAAATTGAATCAACAAGCGACAATAAGAATTATGCTGAGAATACACCTCCAGGAAACACAGCTCCCAAAACTTATGCACCCCGCTACTTAATTGTTGATCTTAATATCGCTGATACTAGTGTCTTAATTGCATTGCCGGGTATTGGCAGTAAGCTGGCGGCACGGATTATTAATTTCAGAGATAAGCTGGGTGGTTTCTATTCGATCAACCAGGTAGGAGAAACTTTTGGGTTACCTGATTCTACTTTTCAAAAAATAAAGCAATACCTGAAGTTGGAAAATGGTTCTTTGAAAAAAATCAATATCAATACAGCAAAAATTGATGAGTTAAAAACACATCCCTATATCAAATACAGTTTAGCAAACCCTATTGTTGCATATCGAAATCAACATGGGCTTTTTACCAAAGTTGAAGATATAAAAAAAGTAATGGCGGTGACCGATGAGGTTTACAATAAAATTTCACCCTATCTCTCAGTGCAATAAAAAACCCTCTGCAAAAAAGCAAAGGGTTTTAAAATTTATTCAGTTACAGAATTAAGCGATCTCAACATCTGCACCAGCTTCCTTCAATTTAGCTGCGATATCTTCAGCTTCTGCTTTAGATACACCTTCTTTGATGGGCTTTGGAGCACCATCAACTAAATCTTTTGCTTCTTTCAAGCCTAAGCCAGTCAAATCTTTTACGATTTTAACTACGCCTAATTTAGAAGCACCACCACTCTTCAATATTACATCAAATGCAGTTTTTTCTTCTGCTGCTGCTGCACCTTCGCCACCGCCTGCTGCTACAACTACTGCTGCTGCTGCTGGTTCGATACCGTATTCTGATTTTAAGAAGTCAGCTAATTCCTGTACTTCTTTAACTGTTAAGGCCACCAGGCCTTCTGCTAATGCTTTTACGTCTGCCATTTTGTTTGAATTTTTTCCGCCTTCATTGTTTTTGACTCCGGCGGAGTTATTAAAAAAATTGCCTTTGTTTACCCTCAGGCCTGGGTGTTTTATTTAAGTACAAAGTAGGAGGTACTAATTACGTACTTCAAACTTCGCAATTCATACTTACTCCGCCGCTGCTTCAACTACTACTTCAGCACCACCAGCTTTCTGCTCATGATGATGCAGTAAAGCTGCCAATACTCTCTTCGCAGGAGATTGTAACAAGCCGATAACTTCACCGATAAGCTCATTCTTAGTTTTGATCTGAGTAAGTGCTTTCAATTGATTATCGCCAGTGTAAATATCACCATTGATAAAGGCTGCTTTTAATACTGGTTTTTCACCGTTGCTTTCTTTGCGGAAAGAACTAATGATCAACGCAGGATCTTTAGGGTTTTCAGAAAACATCAACGCTGTTACTTTATGCAATGAGTCGTAAAC
>LNFJ01000139.1 GCA_001464625.1 Bacteroidia bacterium Ga0077558
AATTCATCCGTGATTTTATATTTTATATTTCTTCCGGGATCATTCAACATGATGGCCGTATATATCAATATGTAGGAGATGAGATTGTGGTGTGGTGGCCCAATTCAGAAGCTAATGCAAAAAAAACAGTGGCTGCTCTTATTACTGCACGAAAAGAGTTGAACATAAGAGCAGAATACTTTAGAAGAAGATATGGCACCATACCCGAATACAAGGCCGGTATACATATTGGTATTGTAACGGTAGGCCAGGTAGGTATTGTAAAAAAAGATCTTGTAATGAGCGGAGATACAATTAATACCGCAGCTCGTATCAGATCGGCCTGTAACGATGTGAATCAAAAATACCTCGTTTCAAAAGAGGTGGCTGACCTGCTTGATATGAAAGATTGGCAAACAGAAAGCGTAGGACCTGTAGAAATGAAAGGGAAAAATGAAAACATGGAATTATTCGCTTTGAAAATTTAACCTACATTCGGGGGAATACTGCTGCATGAAAGAACGTTCTGCCAAACTACAGAAAAAAGATCCGGTACTATTACTTTCTACAAGACGACCGCTTACCGTTGTTATTCCAATAGCGGTGCTACTGCTGCTGGTACTCACTATTATTCTTGTTAACCGCAATCATTCTATCGATTATGAAATTTTTGATACCATCAATCCCTTCGTATCAGATGGTACAACCAGTGTGATGCACTTCTTTTCGTTTCTGGGTAATCATATTTTTCTAGCCCCGGTAAGCATTGTGTTGATCATTTACTTTGTTATTCGCAAAAAAAAATGGATGGCTATTGAAACCGCTACTGTTATGATAAGCAGTGTGCTGCTAATGTCATTTCTAAAACGGTTAGTACAGCGGGAACGGCCTCCATTTCCGCTGGTAGATGGGATTACCAATTTCAGTTTTCCCAGCGGCCACTCTTTTATGAGTATGGTCTTTTATGGCTTGATGATCTGGTATGCGGCCGCCTATATTGACAACAAATGGCTGCGACTTACAACAATATTAACCTTATCATTTATAATTGCAGCAATAGGTTTTAGCCGTATTTACCTGCGGGTGCATTATGCCAGCGATGTAGTGGCCGGTTTTTGTTTCGCTTATATCTGGCTGTTAGCCTGTATCTGGTTTGTTGATAAAAGAGAGGCTTCTGCAGTTATCAAAAAAAGCTAAGGCTTATAAATAAATCGTAAAATATTCCCCTTTGAATTTACCCCTTCATTAGAGATATACATATCCCCCTTAGATTTAAAGGTGATGCCTTCCGGTTGCGGAAAAAGTTTTTTAGACAATGCAAATACCGACTCTGGCTTACCATTCAAATCTGCAATTACCAATAAATTACTGGCCGATGAAATAATGAATAGCTTATTCAAAACAGGATGTATAGCAGCGGCTGATGGCTGAAATTTAGAAGTCTTTTTAGGAGCCAATGCTTCCACAGCTTTTGCATCAATTCTATATAGGGGTTTATTATCGAACCCTATTGAATCAAGGTAGAATGCAAATGCACTTACCGAAGCCTTATCGTCCATTTCACAATTTTTGCAAATCAACACCAGTGCTTTTCTTCCCTGATCATAATACATTGCTTCGAAATCGTTAGGCCCTGCGATTGTTAGTTTGCCAACCTCTTCCCCATATGGCTTACCCGTTGAATCTAAAATAAACTTAGTTACTACTCCATCACTGCGTAAAATATATGGCACATCACCTACCAGTGCTACATCTTCATAGTCTCCTTTACCGCCAAAAGCATAAGTTGCTTTTATTGCCTTGTTTTCCCGGTCAAGAAAAAACAATTTGCCGGATTCATCATGGTGAGCAAGGAATTCGTCGTTATTCGTATTCCAGGCAAGACCTGAAATTTCTTTCAGCTTCAAATCCAGTTTATGCTCAAAAACTTCAGAAAAATTATAATGCGGTGGAGATTTCAGGATAATCTTCTTTTGCTTGCAGCCTGCCAGTACTAGCAGTATAAAAGGAACAAGTGCAATAAACGGTAGCCGAAATTTTAAAATACCCATTCTTTCTTATTTTGTTTAAATTTATCAAAACTTATCTTTATAGCATCATGGAGAATCAGTTGCTTCTTTTAACACATGCCCGGGAATTTGCTTCACATACGGAAGAAGTAGTAGCTGCATGCGAAAGAATTGCAGATCATGAGCAAGTTGCAGAAGAAGACCGCTTGGCATTGCTTGTAGGAGCCTGGTTTCATGATACCGGCTACAGCACCGGGCATGCCCGGAACCACGAATCGGTTAGTGTAGAGATCGCTACCGGATTTTTGTCACAGCATGCCGCTACCGCAGAATTTGTTGGCAAAGTGATGGGCTGTATCAATGCTACTAAAATGCCGCATAATCCCAAAAATACGATCGAGCAAATTATATGCGATGCCGATCTTTTTCACCTCGGAACAGAAGCCTTTAAAGAAAAAAGCCGCTTGCTCCTTGAAGAACTAAGAGAATTTGGTGGCGAAGACTTGTCGAAAAAAGAATGGCGACAAAACAATATAGCTTTCCTGGAAGCGCATAAATATTTTACTGCCTTTGGGCAGGATAAATTGCAGCCGGTAAAAGAAAGACACCTGGCTGAGTTAAAAGAAAAAAAATCGGAGGATATTATGCCTAAACCTGATAAAAAAAATACAAAAGAAAAGGAAAAGCCGAAAGAAAAAAATAAGCTCGGTCTTTCTCCTGAACAAGTTGCAGCCGCTAAAAAAGCAAAAGAATCAGAACGAGGTATTTCTACCGTTTTTCGAATTGTATCGCAAACGCAGAACAACCTTAGCCAGATGGCGGACTCGAAAGCCAACATTCTCATTTCGGTAAATGCAATTATTCTTTCAATCGTTATCTC
>LNFJ01000140.1 GCA_001464625.1 Bacteroidia bacterium Ga0077558
ACTAACAGCATTAAAAAGGGTTGATTTTCCTACGTTGGGTAATCCCACAATTCCTGCTTGTAAAGCCATGATGAGTTTATAGTTTGTTGTTTTTTGTTTTTGGTTTGAAACCCTCAAAAGCAGGTAGCTTTAAAGGGGGGCAAAGATACGGTAAATCACTTTTTGATGAGGATTGTAAATGCTTTAGTTAAAGTCCTTAACTTCAAACCCTGTCTGCCGACAGGCAGGCACAAACTAGAAACCAAAAACTTTTTATGGCTTTAAGTAGAATTTGGACAGGGTTTATCATTGTTGCTTTGCTGGTGGCAGCCTGTAAATTTGTATTTCAACCGGGACAGCAGGGCCTATTTAGTCAACTGGTAACAGGAAAAAACTCTGATACTGTTTCCACCAGAAAACTAGATTCTGCAATGGTACCGGCTGCCATTCATACCCAATTGAGCATTTCGAAAACTGCTGTTTGGGGTAAGGAAAAAGTGTACAGGACAGGAGAGAACTACACGGCTTACAAACTGCTTCCTGCCAACGGAGTTTTTGAAACTGCAAAAGATGCCGTGAATTTATGTATTGGGTTGATCGGTATCATGGCCTTATTTATGGGATTTATGAGTATTGCTGAAGCGGCAGGCGGAGTCAGGTTTCTTTCCAGGATAATAGGGCCATTCTTTTCCCGCATCTTTCCAGAGGTGCCGAAGAATCATCCATCCATGGGACATATGCTGATGAATTTCTCTGCCAATTTAATGGGGCTTGATAATGCGGCAACACCTTTTGGTATTAAGGCAATGGAAAGTTTACAGGAAATCAATCCAGATAAAACAAGGGCTTCTAATGCGCAACTGATGTTTTTATGCCTGCATGCTTCGGGGTTAACATTGATTCCGGTAAGTATTATTGCTGACAGGGTAGCGTTGAAATCAGCACAACCTACTTCTATTTTTATTCCTTGTATGATCGCCACTTTTGTGGCTACTATTACTGCGATGATGATCGTAGCATATCGTCAGCGGATTAAAATATTCCAGGCTACGATCATGTTGTGGGTATTGGGTATTACTTCTGTAATTGCGGCATTAATTTTCTATATCCGTTCGCTGGATGTGCAAGGCGTTCAATTATTCTCCAGCAGTTTGAGCAATGGAATTATCCTGTTGATTTTTTTATTAATTGTACTGGGCGGCATCTACAAAAAGATAAACATTTTCGATGCCTTTATTGATGGTGCAAAGAATGGGTTTGAAACGGCCGTACGAATTATTCCTTATCTGGTAGGATTATTAGTGGCTATCAGCCTGCTAAGAAACAGCGGTGCTTTTGAATTTGTTATGGATAGCATAAAACAACTCTTTGTATTATTGAATGGTGATACAAGAATTGTGGACAGCCTTCCTACCGCATTAATAAAACCTTTAAGTGGGAGTGGCGCAAGAGCAATCATGATCGATACGTTGAATGCACATGGAGCAGATTCTTTTGCCGGCAACCTTGCTTCAGTATTCAGAGGTTCATCCGATACTACTTTTTATATTATCGCTGTTTACTTTGGTGCGGTAGGAATTAAAAATACCCGGTATGCAGTTAGTACCATGCTGCTGGCAGATTTAGCAGGAATTATAACGGCGATAGCAATGGCGTATATCTTCTTTGGATAACAAAATGTATTGGCATAAAAAAGCTGCTCAATATTGAGCAGCTTTTTTATTGCGATTTATTTTTTAATTAATAATTCGTCATAAATCCAAATCCTCTTACTTGGGTTGAGTTGGTTAAGATAGTAGCGTAACTACCTCTGAAGATTAATGTATAATGTCTTTTTTCTCTTGGAGTAACAGCAAAAGAAATTGTGGTTAATACATTACCTGGTGTAGGAGTAGGTGGCGTAATATTCTGCAGGTTGGTTAAAGTGCCAGTTAATCTTATATAAAATGTATCCGTCCTGTTTGTCTCATACGGAATATAGTCAGTTACATCTGTAACCTGAACATTCGTAAATACATTGGCTTTCTTATTTGCGGAATAAATATCTACTGCAGGAATAGCATTTTTTGAATATACAAAATTTGCAAATCTTAGTCTGGCCGTAGTATCTGTAACAGCAACAATATTATCTTGAACTATTTTTTGTTTAGGAGAACTAATAGTGTCATACATAAATATTGTATAGTGCTTGTTTGCTTTTAAATCCTGTGCAAACGAAAGGGGAACCTGTGTAGTCGCAGTTAAAGTATCTTTCACCTCAAAGGCTCTTGGTCCGCTGGGAACACTAAAACCATATCCGGTTCCGGGAAATACGCTTCCTAGTGTCATCGCAGCACCTGTTACAGGTTTAGAGTCCACATACACATAATTACGGGCCGTATTTACGGTAGCCATATATACTTGCACAATAGCATTGTTGTCTAACCCGGCGTTTAAGGGAAGTGTTGTGTCAAATGTTTTTTCGCAGGAGCTTAACAGCATCCCACTTACAACAAGAGCAGCAGCCCCGTTTATATATTTTTTAATTGATTTCATCTGTTAGTTTTTTTGTAATTATCTGATACTTTTTTTACTCAGCAAACCATGGTCTTACTGTTATATAATCCTGTGCAAATGCACCAACCCTGTTTAGCTCATCAACATTGTATAAGTATTCAGAGTTGTACCGGGGGCGTAAACGATAAGTTGGTTTACCCAGGTTACGGATATATAGATCAGTACCAGTTGGCAATGTAAATTCATTATACACTTGCTGGTCTGTAATAGGATCAAGATCAGTATAATGATACCTTCTCATATCAACCCATGTTTCTATAACACCCCAGATGTATAAAGCAATATATTTCTGCATCATTACATGTGATAGCGTTAAGCTTCCAACAGGAGGCACATTGATCGGGTTTGCAAAAAAAGCAGCTCTTGATGCAGGTGTAATCTGCCTTGATGCGGGAACGGATACCTGGTAATCGCTGATCAACTGATCGAAATGCAGATTCAATGCTTTTACGTAAGCTGTATGTGCAGCGCCAGCATTACCGCCTTTTCGTAATAAAGCCTCTGCTTTTAGAAACTGTATTTCGCTGGCCGTCATTATTGGCCAGATGGGTGTGTTCTTAAATACATACCTCGAGTTATCATCATTGGCAGGAGAAGCAGTGCTGCTGAAAATACCTCCAAAGAAATTATCTGGTTGGTCTGCAGCTACTAACCCATCAGCACCTCTGTTAGGACGAATACCTTTATAAGTGCCATTTGGATTTTCCCTGATGATATACGCTGCACGGGGGTCAACCGTATTAGTAAGGAACATACTATTTATACCCGACATAAGATTAGCGATAAATCTTCCCTGACGAAATCCATTGGCATTACCCCGTGTAGGGCTGTACCAGCTAAATGTACCAGCTAAGCCTGCACCAGACCATGTTACGTTTGCATTCTCAGCGTTGGTTTGCATTGCTAAATCGCAATACTTCACAACTGAGTCAGGAGCATATTCAGCTTTGTTAGAATAGCGATGAAATGCCCTTGCCATAACACCATACACAAACTTTTTCCATTTGTTTACATCTCCATTATTAAAATATTTATCACCCAAAGCAAGATTGGCCTGGCTAACACCATCACCCGTTCTTGATAAATAGTCAATAGCAAGTCTTGATAACCTGATCGTTTCCTGATAACCTTCCTGCTGCTCGTTATATTTGAATGTTAGAAGATCAGGACGAAATGCTTGAGTTACTATAATCGCATTGGCATGTATATCAGCCACAGTTAAAAATCCCCATGCCCTGATGGCATGCGCAACCCCCACATAATCCCATTTCTTTTCTTCGGTACCCCATTCTATAATACGGCTTACATTTTGACCATGTCCATAATAATGCATTGCCCACACATCACCTAAGAGATCACTATTGTTTACAAAATTATCACCCATCTGGTCGTACTGGCTTCCAGTTGAGTTTTGGGCAAAATTTTGAATGAACCGTCCAATATAAGTTCCGTCTCTTTGGGTGCCGTAAAAGTTACCATTGGCGGAGGCAGAAACTACCATGTTGGCAATAACGCCGGGTAAAAGCTGCTCAATCGGTTGTTTTACCAATGCGTTAGGATTTAGATATGCTTCTTCAATTTTCTTGGTGCAGGAGCTTGTTACAAGCAGCCCCGATGCAGCAACGGTGTAAAGCAGTTTATTTATTATTTTTTTCATAAACATTTTTTTAAAGAATTAGAATGATGCTTTAATGCCAATATTAATTTGCACGGGTGCAGGTAATGTTCCATAATCAAAACCAAAACCTCCAACACCTCTGGCACCGGCAGTTAAACCATTTACGGCAGGGTCAACACCACTATAATTAGTAAGCAAAATCAAATCATTACCAGTAATAAATGCGCTAAGACTTTTTACACCTTTAATAAGGTTCGGTCTGAATGTGTAATTTATAGTCAGGTCACGCAAACGGAACCAGTTTACACCTTTTTCAATAAACTCTTCCACAGGCATTGTTGCATAATACTGGTCGTTGTAGGCAGGAATAACTACAATAGTATTAGGAGTAGGGTTAGCAGAGTTTTGCAGCCCATCATTCAATACACCTGTAACTACTCTTGGCTCATACCTGTCTGCAGTTGATTTGCTGATGCCATTTTTAGTCAGCAATTCATTATTACCGTTATATATATCGCCACCCACTTTTAAATCCCACAACATACTTACTCTCCAGTTTTTAAAACGGAAGTTGTTGCTCCATCCAGTTGTGAAGTTGGGGTTTCTGTCTCCTCTTACACGAAACACAGCATCAATTACTGGTAAACCATTTGCTGGGTTAATTAATATTTGGCCAGCATTGTTTCTTGCATAACCAGAACCTGTGATAGATGTTGTAGGTCCTCCTAATGTTAAACCACCTCTACCGGTATAAAGCCAGGTTTCTGCGATATAATATTCAGCAACGTTCTTAGGTAATCCAACCACTTTATTTCTCATGCGGTTGAAATTGAAACGCATATCCCAGGTAAATTCTTTCTTTTTCATTACGCTGTAGTCAAGAGAAATTTCAACTCCTTTGTTGCGGGTAGATCCGGCATTTTGTGTATTTAATACAAAACCAGTTCCATAACTTAAACGGAAGCCTTCAATTATCTGACCTTCATTTAATGTATTGTAATAAGTAATATCAACTCCGAAGCGGCTTTTAAAAAGGCGAACCTCGGTACCCATCTCAAAAGTTTTTTGTTTTTCCGGCTCTAACTCTGCGTTGTTATTTACGAACCCATAAGAATATCCACCACCGCTAGCCTGAGCATCTACAAATACTGATTGTGTAGAATAAGGGCTGTTTAAACGGGCCGTACTGGCTCTTGAACCACGGAGTTTCCAATAGTTAAGTATGTTGCCTTTTTTAAGAGCAGGGAACATATCGCTTAAGATTAAACTGGCACTCATGCCGGGGTAATCATACCTTCTATTTTTTTCCGGCAGGGTGGAAGCTTGTTCAAAACGATGCGTATAGTTTAAGAATAGGAAATTTTTATAGCTTATAGCAAACTCACCAAAGAAAGCAAGTTGGCGTATCAGTAAATAGTTGTATTCGCCAAATTTATTTCTGTTCAATCTTGCACGGGTGCCGGGTCTGGTAAAACTGCTATCCATATAATCACCCAACATAGCTTTTAAAGCTCTGTTGTCAATTACTGTTGGTACTCCTCCGGGTATTACATTTCCATCAGCATCTCTGGGTGTTAAGTACATTTTACCGTTGCCACCAGTATTAGATAAACCACCTACCGAGTCAACAATATTTGTTCCCCTAATAGCAAACATTTCTGTTTTATAATCCTGCCACATTGTTCCACCCATCAGGCGGAGGTCAATATTTTTGCCGACTTTTTTTGTGGCTGTTGCATTAATAGTATGATTGTAACCGGCATATCTTCTCCAATAGTTATCTAATGAACCACCAGAGCCTGCGGTTACATAAAATGATTGTGGATGAAAAAATAAGAAACCATTTTGATTATAGGTGTCATATCCAAAGCGGCCATTTACAGATAACCACTTAAACGGTTTTAAGTTAACACCCAAAGTATAGTTCAATCTTTCTACTTCTTCACCACCTATATTATTAGCAGTATTCCATAAAGGGTTATCGTATTCGCCATTGGTAGAGGCACCATCGAATAAATCACCTTTATCTCCTGTTTGGGTTTCAAAATTTCTTATATCGTCGGTAGCAGGCCACATAATCAAGCTCAATAAATAACCACCGCCGCCTCTCAATACTTTATCATTTTCAGATTTTGTATAGGCAAATGAAGGAATTATTTCTAATTTTTCTTTGAATAGTTTAGTGGTATTAGATATTCTTGCACTATACCTTTTAAAATTATTATTAGGAACAATACCTTTTTGATCAAAGAAACTTCCAGATACCCTGAATTTAGATTCCTTAAAACCAAAGTCCATTCCGAGATTATGCGTTTGTGCTGTACCTGTGCGGAAAAAATTTCTCTTGTTGTCAAATAATTGAGTGCCTTCTGGCCAGGCTGCCCCAAATCTTCTGAAGAAACCACTACCAACAATTTCAGCAGGAACACCGTTTGTACCTGCGCTATATGTATCTAATGTTTCCGGGTACCGGGTTATTTTTTGTAACCGAAGACTGTTATCATATTGTATAGCAAACTTATTGGTCTTTGCTTTTCTTGTTGTAATAATGATGGCACCGGAACTTGCCTGGCTACCATAAAGAGCCGTTGCTTCAGGGCCTTTTAACACTGTAAGACTTTCAATATCGCTAGGGTTGATATCTGCAATACGATTTTGATAGTCACTTTCTCTGTTCGATCTGTCTGATGCAAGGCCAAGCCCTGTACCACCACCAGAAGTTTCACTCATAGTGGAGTTATCTAATACAACGCCATCTACTACATAGAGTGGCTGGTTGCTTAATGATAATGAGTTGAATCCACGAAGAACCACAGAAGAGGATGCGCCAGCCAAACCAGAAGTTTGATCCAGTGTTAATCCGGCAACACGGCCTTGTAAGCTATTCAAAAAGTTTTCTCTTTGAGTTTCTTGAATTACATCGCCACTTACCGTTTGGGTAGAGTACCCTAACGATCTCGGGTTACGTTTAATATCCATAGCCGTTACCACAACTTCACCCATGGTATTATCGGCAGTTTTAAGGTTCACACCAATTGTACCACTGTCGCCAGGTTTTATATCTTCCGATACATAGCCGACATAGGTTACAACCAATGTTTCTCCCGGGTTTACTTTAATGGAGAACTTACCGTTAGCATCTGTTTGCGTAATGCGGCGGGTACCTTTTACCCGGATAGTAACTCCGCTTAATGGAGCCTTACTATCTTCTGAAACGATTGTACCGGTAATTGTTCTTTCCTGGGCCTGCAATGCAGGAGGAAGCAGCAGCATTACCAGTGACAAGGAAAGAAACAATTGAAGAATTCTTCTCATAGCTGTTTTTTTTAGTATTTAAAATAAGCAGTTCACAAAATTTATTATGCCACTCTTACCCCGGCATCGATATAGGGTTTTAGTAAAGGGTCGTTTGCTGGTAATTCTGTTATCAGCATATCAATTTCATCAAGTCCGCAAACACGAATAGGTTGTGCAGAATTTATTTTTTCCGCAATACTCAAACACACAACCTTTTTAGAAGACTCTATCATGGCCCTTTTTAGCTGCACCACTTCCCAATCATTATCAGTAATGCCATGTTCTACATCAATAGCATTCGTCCCAAGGAAACATATATCAGCTTTTAACTGTTTTATTTTAGCGATCGCTTCAGAACCAACAGTGATCTTTGAATTTTTAGAAATTTTATCACCAATTAATATCACTTCAATATTGGGGTGATACATGTATTCTAATATGGCAGGAATACTACCAGAAATAAAAGTTGCTTTCAACTGGGGTGGAAGGGAACGGGCCAGTTCTATAATTGTTGTACCTCCGCTGGTAAGCACAAACATGCCATTGCTAATTAGTCCTACCGCTTTTTCTGCAATCGTTTTTTTATGATTTTGAGAGTAAACGCCATTGTTAGGAAAATAAACCTGGTTGAAGGAATGGGAGAGAGCCCCTCCATGCACTTTGATTACTTTACCCTCATCCGCCAATTCCTGCAAGTCACGTCTAATAGTATCCTCAGATACATTTATCTCAGAACAGAGTAATGATGAAAGGACTTTATTGTGCAGGTTCACCTGGTGAAGGATGTATGCCTGTCTTTCCTTTTTAAGCATTCGTTAGTTTTGTTAGGCCAAAATATAGAAATTCCTGCACAAAAACGCAGAAAGCAGAAATAATTTGCAGGAAGTGGAAAAACAGGGGAAACTGTGAATTAAGGATTCCAAAAAAAATAACCCCAGTTTTGAGGTGGGGTTAAACAATATATATTGATAATCAATTCTATTTTCCAAAAGTGAAACGGGCTGTAAAGCCAATGGCGGCAGGTTCAAAGTTTATATCCGTTACAATATTTAACTCTGGTTTCCAATCCAGCGAAATATTTAGCGGTACATTATTGAATTTATAATCAAGTCCCACCACACCCTGTGCACCAAAGTTTGGGTCAGTAGATGTTTTCTGTGTATTAGTATTAAATGTTTTTACAAAACCAAGGTAACCTCCTCCGCCATAGAAATAAGTAAGGCCGGATGCAGCAAGAGGTTTATGAAACTCCACCAATGCTCCAATGGCTAGTGGATCGCCAAAGGATAAAAGCCCTTCGATGGCTACTTTTTCATTGATGAAATGTTTGATGGATATAGAGTTGTTGACCATTGCGGAAGAACTGCTGAGGCGAACACCTAATGCAGTTTTATAATCTTGTGCTGATGCGGTGGTAAATGAACAAGCAAGAGCAATTGCGAATGCGATGAATATTCCTTTTTTCATGGTGATTGTTTTTTGCTATCAGCATAACGAAAAATGATGCCCCGAAGTCTAAAGGAAATGCAAATATTGGGAAGGAGGGATCTCTGTTGCCAGTTACTGGTTTCCTGTTAAGGTCGTTTATAGTTTTTAGTGCAAAGTGATTTGCAGTAAAGCAACTGGTAACAAGAAACTGGAAACTGACAACAGTTTAAAACAGCTCATACTTCGTCTTTGGTCGTCTCTCTTCTAACCAACTAAAATTGGGAAGCCGCATTTCTGAAGGAGTCTTTTGACGAATGGGCCAGATGGTGCCGGTAACATTGCTTCTTAAAACTACTTTGCGCAATGCCTGTTCACTAAAATAAATATCAATGATGTCTGATTTGGATTCGTTGATGCCGGTATAAGCACTGTCTTCGTCCTGTATATAATATATACACTCAGCAAAACCGTTGGCCCGAACCGAATCGATGTTCCCATCATTAAAATAACCATCCATGCGGGATGATTTGATCTGGTTGAATATTTCGTTATCCATTTTATTTACCAGGAAGCTGTTCTCAAACACTTTTACCTTATCTGCTTTTTTATTTTTGGTAAATACGAATACCGTATCGCCTGTTATCTGGCTTTCCTTGGCCCAAATAACGGGCCCCTGGAATAAACGGAATGTTGAATCTTTAAACGAATAAAACATACTATCAGCCACCGCTTGCAATGAATCGGAGAAAATGCGAACATTACGATAGCCTTCAAAGTACCTGTTCGTACTATCTTTTGTATTATTTACTGTTACTACTTTAGTTCCCTTCACCGTGTCTTTTACCACAGAATCTTTACTTGCATATAAGTCAGACAGGCGGGCAGAGAATAAAGTGTCGGCAGTTATATAAATAGAATCGTTTTCTTGCTTTAAGATCATCAAAGGTTTTCGGGTAGCAAGTATGCGATCTCTTTTATTATCTCTGAATACTTCACCAGCAATAATGGTGGTTCCCTGTGCAGAGTCAACAATTATTACATTACCTCTTGCCTGTGATGTTCCAGTACTGTCATCAAATGCAATATTGTCGCCAATAATAGTCACTTTGCCATCTCTTATAATGGGACGTTGTCCAAATTCAGCTTTACCAGTTTGCAGATTATAAAAACCGTCTTTTGTTTCTATCGTTCTTCCGCTGGTATCTTTTATAAATGTTTGTGCAATGAACCGCACCAATCCATTTTGTGTATTATACATTAATGAATCGGTGGTAATATCATAGGCCGGATCTTTTAAAATTACGTTGTCCTTGAAATAAATATCTTTTAATCCGCCATAATACCAACCCTCTTTACTGGTTAATACAGTTTTCTTATTGACTACTTTGCCACCATGTTTGTAAATGCCAATGTTGGTGGTCATATCATACTCCAGATCAGGAGTAGTCAATGTTCCTTTTCCATCAGTTAAACGAACTGCTCCGTCAAGGAAAGCAAGTCGTTTGTCGATAAGGTAACGAAGGTGATTAGAATAAATGTTTACAGTGTCCGCATCATTGATATGCACTTTGCCCCAGGCTTCAAATGTTTTGGTGCTATTATTTATAACACAACTATCGCAATAGAATAGACTGGTGCCTTGTTTCAATTTTACATTTCCGGCCAGTATAGTTAATTGAACGGTGTCCACTTTCCTGAATTCCAATTTTCGTACGCCGGGTAAAATATAAACGGTGAGCAAACTATCTTCCGATGGAGCCGCCGCAGTAGGAGTAATAACTTGTGCAGGAGAAATTATTGAGGCTAATAATAACCCAATAACAAAAAAGCAGTAAAATGTTTTGATGTGTCGCATTATTTATTCCCACCGGGAATAGTATCTTTTTTCGCTGGCGAAGTTATCGGGCCATCTTTATCTTTTTTGCCAAAGATTGATAAATTAACGTAGCGTTTAGGATTGGTACGAAGATCATCCATTAATATTTCTGCACTCAGTATCGCATCATTCAATTTATTGTATAAGGTACGATCATTGATCAATGCACCTAATGTTCCCTCTTTACTCGATATTTTAGCAACTGCTCCTTTCAATTGACTGATCATTGCATTCAGCGAATCAATAGTAGGTTTAATTTCAATAGCAGCTAATTTTTCCGAAGCTGTTTTAAAATTTCCTACCGTACTGGTAATATTTTCGGTGTTTTTATTCAATGCTGCGGTAAGATTCTCTGTATTTCTAAGTGTACCTGCTAATGCGCCTGATTGGTTATCCAGCAAACCATTTAAGGCACTGCTGGCCCGGTTAAGGTTTGCAAAGGTTTGTTGTAAATTAATTTTTGCGTCAGCATTCAATAGGCCATTTACTCCGCTTAGTGTTTGTGCAAGAGTATCAAGTGTGCTTCTAACTTTAGTAAGCGTAGGATTTATTTGTGCAGACACTTGGGAAAGTAGTCCGCTTTCTTCACGGGTTTGCAGTGTATCGCCGATTTTCAAATAAGTTTTTGAATCTCCCATTTCTATTACAATATGCGATGCGCCAACTAATGTTGAACCGATATAGGCAACAGAGTTATCGGGGATATTAATATCTCTGGTCAGGTTAATCGTAATAATTACTCCACTTACATTCTTATCCAGTTCCCTGTTGTCATATACTTTTCCTACGGGTAACCCGTTAATCTTTACTTCATTTGATTTTTCGAGGGAGCCCATATTGCTGAATACAGCATAGACTTTTTTGGTTTTATTGAAAGTGTCTTTGCC
>LNFJ01000141.1 GCA_001464625.1 Bacteroidia bacterium Ga0077558
TTTTCATTGCCCAGGTTTTTAAGAATTAACTCATCTGGTCTGATGATGGCCAGTTCATAATCATTTACATACACCACTTCTTTGGTATATTCTAACATTGGGGAAGCATCAGAGCCTAGAAAATGTTCTCCTTTACCAACGCCAATTACAAGAGGGCTTCCTTTTCTTGCTGCGATGATTGTGCCCGGATCATCTTCATCTAATAATAAAATAACATAGGCACCGGTAACTCTTTTCAACGCCACTCTTACCGCTTCTTCTAATGAACAATTATTATTGTTTTTAATTTCTTCAATAAAATTCAATAGCACTTCTGTATCTGTATCGCTGGTAAAACTGTATCCCTTGCTGGTAAGCTCTTTTTTTAATTGGGAATAATTTTCAATGATACCGTTATGTATCATGGCTAACTTTCCACTGGCAGACTGGTGAGGGTGAGCATTTTTATCACTTGGCTCCCCATGTGTAGCCCAACGGGTATGCCCGATGCCAACATGTGCATGTAAGTCTTTGCCAACTACAAAATCTTCAAGCTCGGCCACTTTCCCTTTTTTCTTATAGACTTTTAGCCCATTACTATTTTGCAAAGCCACACCTGTACTATCATATCCACGATATTCAAGTCGCTTTAATCCTTTAATAATTACAGGGTAGGCTTCCCTGGGTCCGGTGTATCCAACAATTCCGCACATATTTTTATTAATTAAGTTTGTCTGCATTAAACTGAATACCCAATTTTCGGGTATCAATCAATCATTTGCAAATGTATTGTTTTCAGTAGTCGACTGGAGGGAAACCGCAAAAAACCGCAACGAATTTTTAGAAAATTATAGCAGTACTCCTTTTAGTAACATGAAAGCAGTGCCAAAATAAATTAGCAGTCCGGTTACATCAACCAATGTTGCTATAAATGGGGTAGAGGAAGTAGCAGGGTCGGCACCTAATCTTTTTAATAGCAATGGCAACATAGAGCCCATGATAGTTCCCCATAATACCACACCGATTACTGCTGTGCCAATAGCAAAACCGATGCGAACATAATGTTCACCAAATAAACCAAAAAAATGGTAGCCCCCGTATACAATAAAAAAGCCCATTATGCCAAGTGTGATGCCCATGTAGAGACCCGATTGGATTTCTCTGCGGGCAATGCGCCACCAATCTTTAACGGTTATCTCTCCCAAAGCCATTGCTTGTATAATAAGTGTTGCTGCTTGTGAGCCACTGTTACCACCACTCGAAATAATCAATGGAATAAAAGTGGAAAGTACTAATACCTGTTCCAGGGTTTCTTGAAAACTTGACATAGCAGCGATTGTCAGCGTTTCTCCTACAAAAAGAATGATCAGCCAGATTATTCTTTTCTTATACAATTTGAAAAGGGGTACGTCAAGATATGGCTCATCTAATGCTGCGGTACCTCCCATTTTTTGCATGTCCTCACTAAACTCTTCCGTGGCTACCCATAAAATATCATCTATTGTTACAATTCCGAGTAGCTTATTGCTTTTGCTAACTACAGGTAATGCAACCCGGTTATTCATTTTAAAAACTTCGCTGGCGGTTTCCTGGTCGTCTTCCGGATGTAACGAAATAAAACGTTCGTCCATTAATTCCGATACTTTCTTATCGGGTGGATTTAAAATAAAGTCACGGATGCGTATATCATCTAGTAATTCGCCTTTATCGTTGATCACATAAATAACATTGATAGTTTCACTGTCCTTCCCATATTTACGTATAGTGCTGAATACTTCTTCAATAGTATTCCACGGATATACATACACATAATCAGGCGTCATCAAACGCCCAATACTATTTTCGGGATAGCCCAATAAAGAGAGTGTGATTTTTCTTTCTTCGGGATCCATCAGTTTAATTAGTTCCCGAACTACATTGCTGGGTAATTCTTCCAGGAAATCTGTTCGATCATCCGCAGGCAGTTCGTTAAGCAGGGAAGCTGTAGTATTTGGAGGCAGGTCATGTATAATTCTTTTCTGTACCGACAGATCTAATATTTTAAAAACACTGGCAGCTCTATTGATAGACATGCCGGCAATGATATTACTCTCATAATCTTCAAATTCATACACCAGTTCGGCCACATCACTAATGTTCTGGTCGTCTAAAAAATCACGGATAAGTAACTTGTCCTCCGTTTGAATAACGGTTTCAAATTGTTCTTGCAGGCTGGGTTGTTCCAGTTCTAATGACATAGTTCAAAAATACGAAGGAAGAGTTTCTAAAGTTTCTTTGATTATTAAGAAAGGCCGTACTTCGTACTTCTTAAATCGTACTTATTAATGATCCTTCCTTTCTTATTTATTGCCCCAACCGATTCAATGGGTCGTGGCGTTTTTACATCAGAAGATATTGATGCCGGAGTTGTAATTGAAATTGCACCGGTAATTGTAATGTCAGGGGAAGAAAGAAAGCTGCTGGATCAAACATTATTGCATGATTATATTTTTGAATGGGGAGATGATTTACAGCGATGTTGTATGGCTTTAGGGTATGTGCCAGTTTACAATCACTCCTATCAAAGTAATTGTGAATACGAAATGGATTTTGAGGAAGAGCTGATAAATATAAAAACCGTTCGCACTATAAAAGCCGGTGAGGAGCTATTTATTAATTATAATGGAGAGTGGAATGATACAACTCCCCTGTGGTTCGAAGCAAAATAAAACCCGTCTCGTTTTAAACAAGACGGGCTTAAATATTTTTCAGCTAATTTTTATTGAAAAGTAATCTGACCTCTTATTTCTCCACCGGGATAAGCCGCTGAATGAATATTTACATAGTAAAAGCCATTCAGTAAATCATTTTCTTTCACTACCACACCATCTACAAATAAGGTACCCGAAAAGCTACCACAGGATGTAGTAGTAAATGTGGGACATCTTACAATATTTGCAATAGTAAATGTTTGTACTATACCGGCAATAAAGCCTGTTGGGGAAAGCCCATGAATATGCATTGCTGCTACATTACCAGTTAAACCAGACCAGTTTATGGTATAGGATAGAGTTCTGGTTTCACGGGAATAAAAAACATTCATTGTGCCAAGAGCAGTAGAAGGCACTGCAGGAGTTTCCTGTGCGCCAGACAAAACAATACCAGTATTTACGAACTCTCTGGTTATCCTTTTGTCTGCATTTTTCATGCAGCCGGTTGAACTAATAAATAATGCAGCTAATAAAAAAGTTGAAGCAGTTAGTTTGATCAATCTCATAATTGATGTATTTCCGGTAAAAATAAGAAGTTTTTTGGATTAGCAATATTTTTAAAATGAGGGCTAAAATACTGTGGGTAAACTGTTTATTTAAGCCGCCCTTTAATTTCCTGGAGCTTTAACAAGGCCTCTACGGGAGTAAGCCGGTTGATATCTATTCCCTCCAGCAATTTTCGTATTTCATCAAAGGTTTCACTATGTGCATCAAAGATAGAGAGCTGCATTTTTGAAGTAGAAAGAGACCGTAATTTGTCTGACTCCTGACCTCCGACACCAGATTCACGACTGTCTTCCAGGTGTTTTAATATTTCGTTCGCCCGGTCAATTAATGAAGGAGGCATACCTGCCATTTTTGCAACATGAATACCAAAACTATGGGTGCTGCCGCCCCTCGCCAGTTTGCGGAGGAAGATGATCTTGTTGCCCACCTCTTTATTGGTGACATGAAAGTTCTTTGCTCTCGCAAACTTTTCTACCAGTTCATTTAGTTCATGGTAGTGTGTGGCAAATAATGTTTTGGGTTGATGTGGTGAATTATGCAAATGCTCAGCAATACTCCAGGCAATAGAAATGCCATCATAGGTGGAAGTGCCTCGTCCTATTTCATCCAGCAATATCAGGCTTCGGTCGGTGATGTTATTGATAATGCTTGCCGTTTCATTCATCTCCACCATAAAAGTAGATTCACCACCACTTAAATTATCCGAGGCACCAACCCTGGTAAATATTCTATCCGTCAATGAAATTTTTGCTTCGCTGGCCGGCACAAAACTTCCGGTATGTGCCATCAAAGTAATTAATGCAGTTTGGCGGAGTAGGGCAGATTTACCACTCATGTTCGGTCCTGTCAAAATGATTAACTGCTGATCTGTTTTGTTTAACTCTAAATCATTACTGATATAACTTTCTCCGATGGGCAGGTTTCTTTCTATAACCGGGTGGCGACCTTCAGTGATAATTAATTCATCGCCTGTATGGAGTTGAGGTTTTTTGTAGTGGTATTGAATGGCATTATTGGCAAAGCAACAAAGACAATCTTGTATGGCTAACAGATTACCGTTGATTTGAACAGGGGCTAAATAATCGCCTAATTCATTCAGCAACGCTTCAAATAATTCCAATTCAATTTTTAGGATCTTTTCTTCAGCTCCGGTTATTTTTTCTTCATATTCTTTTAATTCGGGAGTAATGTATCGTTCTGCGTTAGCAAGGGTTTGTTTCCGCATCCATTCTAGCGGCACTTTATTTTTTTGTGAATTGGTAACTTCCAGATAATAACCAAACACATTATTAAAACCAATTTTTAGTGAACCAATGCCGGTACGTTCTGCTTCTTTTTGTTGTAACTGTGTCAGGTATTCTTTGCCGCTGAATGAAATCTTTCTCAACTCGTCCAGTTCGGTACTAACATTACTGTTCATCATGCCCCCTTTAGCAGCTATGGCGGGAGGATTATCTACAATTTCTTTTAGAATTTTATCTGCGATATACGGACATGGATTTAATGCATCCCCCAATCTTTTTAAATAGTCGTTAGCAGATGACAAGCAAAGTTGTTTTACCAGTTCTACTTGTTTCAATCCTCTTGCTAGTTGCAATACTTCTCTTGGATTGATCTTCTTCATCGGAATTTTAGAAACCAATCGTTCTATATCACCGCATTGTTTGATATGCTGAGTGATCTTTGTTCGAAGATCCGTTTCTTTGATCAGGTACTCAACCGTATCTAATCGCTCATTTATTTTCTGAATATCTTTTAAGGGGAAGACGATCCATCGTTTCAGCAATCTTGCTCCCATTGGGGAAACAGTATTGTCCAACACACTTAATAAGGTATGATTACCTTCGGAATTGCCATATACTAATTCCAGATTGCGGATGGTAAACCTGTCCATCCATAGAAAATCTTCCCGGTCTATCCGCTGCAGCGAAGTAATATGCTGCAAGTTGGGATGCTCAGTGTCTTTTAGATAATGAATGATGGCTCCGGCGGCTATCAACCCATTTTTTAATTCATCTACACCAAATCCTTTTAATGAGTGAGTTTGAAAATGTTTCAGCAAAGTGTCTTCTGCATATACGTTATCGAAGATCCATTCGTCTAATGTGTAGGTGTAGATTTTACTGTTGAAATATTCTTTGAATTTCTTTTGTTGATGGCGTTGAAAAACAACTTCAGCAGGTTTAAAGCTTTGTAATAATTTATCGGCGTATTCTCTATCACCTTCAGCAATAAAAAATTCGCCGGTGGAAATATCTAAAAATGCCAAACCATATTTTTCATCTGGGGCAAAATGTATGGCCGCTAAAAAATTATTGGTATGATGTTCTAATAATTTATCATTAACCGTGGTGCCCGGTGTTACCATATCGGTGACACCTCTTTTTACAATGCCCTTGGCTTGTTTGGGGTCTTCCAATTGATCGCATATGGCTACCCTGTGACCAGCCCGAACTAATTTATGTAGATAGGTATCCAGTGCATGATGAGGAAAACCGGCCAGTTCTGCGGAAGAAGCTGCACCATTATTTCTTTTGGTTAATGTAATGCCCAGAATTTGTGAAGCCAGCACAGCATCTTGACCGAAGGTTTCATAAAAATCACCCACTCTAAAAAGCAAGATCGCATCCGGGTATTTTTGCTTAATAGCCCGGTGTTGCTGCATCATTGGTGTATCGGTGCTTGCTGTTTTTGACATGGAGGACAAAAATAAGGAAGTGGAGGCAAGGTTTCAGGTAAGTGGAAAGTCTGTTTAAATATTGTATTACAACTTGTCATATAAAATCTAGCAGTTATAAACACAACAGCTTCGGAAAAGCTCAGTAGCGAACAGAACCCAAAAGGAATGAATAACAGAACAAGTTCGCAACAGACGATGCTAGTAGTACTACGTCTGGACCAATAATTTTCTTCCTCCTTTTATGTAACCTTTCTTTTCGCTGCATCCAGTAGGAAATAAAAGATACGCCATGAAAAAAATGCTCCTGCTTGCCGGGCTGGTATATTATTGTGCCCTGGTGAATGCTCAAACTGCCGTTGCTCCGGCTTCCGATACCGTACGAACGGATGCTACAATCAGTAATGCCACCGTATATTTTGGCTATGGTGCCGAACTAACCCACAACTCAAAAGCAAAAGTGGATGCCAATACAAGAATTATCGTCATCAATCAACTCAGTACTAAAATAGATGTGAATAGTTTGCAGATAAGTGTGCCGGAAGATGTGGCACTGCTATCGCAAAGGTACAGTGTATATTACCCGGTGGTGCCGCCTATTGCTAAAACAAGAGAAGTAGAACGATTGGAAGACAGTATTACGCTGGTGCAAAAAGAAATTGGTCGTATTGATAACCTGATCGTAATTGACCAGGAAATATTAACGAAAACAGGTTTGCTGATTGAAACAACTATTAATACCAGCGGTAATAAAACTGTAACGAGTGAGGAAGTGTTGAAGTTGCTGGAATATTATAACAACAAGATCGAAAAATCGAAGACGAATATTTATAATCATAAACAAAATATAGTTGCACAAAACATTCGCATTGCAGAAATAAGAAAAAAGATTGCCGCTATTACTGCCGTAACTCCGGTTAAACAAAAACCTTACGGGCAAGTTATTTTGCAGGTGATGTGCAAACGGTCGGGTGAAATTCCTGTTGATCTATCATATTACACTACCAATGCAGGTTGGACAGCAGTGTATGATGTGCGGGTAAATTCAAAAACCAATAAAGTGAAGATGGTGTACAAGGCAGCGTTAACACAAACAAGTGGTATTGATTGGAAGAAAACTAAGTTGACACTGAGTACTGGTACTCCCAATTTTGGTGTAGCTGCTCCGGTACTAACGCCCTGGTATTTGCAATTGTATGTGCCTGGCATTTATACTGATTTGCAAAGAAGAGCAGCTGCTGGAAATGCGCAGCGGAATATGATACAATCATACAAAGATGATAAGCAATTGGCAGAAGAAGTGGTTGTGACTGGCTATGGTGTGGACCGGGTTAAAACAAAAAAAGAACTAGATGGAGTAGACCCAAGCACTTTGCAACAATACACTACTCTCAACGAAGGACAGTTAAATACAAACTTTGAAATTGATTTGCCGTATGATATTACCAGCGATGGGGAATTGCATAGCGTTACCATTAAAGACCAGGAAATTAATTGTACGTTGAAAAATTATGCAGTGCCTCGTATTGATAAAGATGCTTATCTGCTGGCCGAAGTAGCAGACTGGCAGAATCTTGATCTGCTGCCGGGAGATGCAAATATTATTATGGATGATACATATATTGGAAAATCAATCATTGACCCGAATACTACAGCCGATACATTGAACTTATCATTAGGCAGAGATAAAAGAGTAGCTGTAAAACGTTCGCTGATCAAAGAACTCAGCAGCATTAAAACCAGCGGTAAAGAAAGTAAGCAAACATTTACCTATGAAATATTAGTAAAGAATAATAAAATAACCGATGTAAACCTATTGCTGAAAGACCAATATCCGTTGAGTAATATTAAAGAAGTAACAGTGACATTGGAGGATGGCAGTCAGGCAATGGTAAATGCAGAAACGGGAGTACTGACCTGGAAACTAGATCTGAAACCCGGAGAAAGTAAAAAAGTGAGGTTTAGCTATGTGGTGAGATATCCGAAAGATCAGAAGATTGTGAATTTGAAATAAGAGTAAGTTTCGAGTTTTGAGTTGCGAGTTTCGAGTGGTTCCCGAAAGAGTAATACTTATTTTCCTGTAGCGGTTTCCTTTCTCTTAACCCGCAACTCATAACTCGTTGCTATATTTGCGCCATGCGTAAACTAAGCATGGAAGAACTGGGCCGGAAATCGGTAGAAGAATTTAAACAGTCGGCCAAAACTCCCGTTATTGTGGTGCTGGAAAATATCCGCAGTGCTTATAATGTAGGCAGTGTGTTTCGGACTTCAGATGCTTTTTTGATAGAAGCTATTTATATTATTGGTTACACTTCTCAACCTCCCCATAAAGAAATAAAAAAGACAGCTCTCGGTGCCGAAGAATCGGTTGCCTGGAAACATTTTGCTACTTCTGCCGAAGCGATTGATGAGTTAAGAGGGCAAGGATATAATGTGTATGCAGCGGAACAAGCTGAAGGCAGTTATAAATTAAATGCAATCGGCTTTGAACCAGCTGAAAAAATAGCCGTGATATTTGGTAATGAAGTAGCAGGAGTAGAGCAATCTACTATTGCATTATGCGATGGCTGCATTGAAATTCCACAATTGGGAATGAAACATTCGTTGAATATTGCAACGGCTGTTGGGGTTGTGTTGTGGGAACTGGTAAGACAAAGAATACCCCTGTCCCCTGAAGGGGAACTTAGGTCATAGACTCATTTTAATTTTGAAAGATGTCGAAAATAAAAAGTTATCTCTCTCTTATAAAATTTTCTCATACCATTTTTGCAATGCCCTTTGCGTTGATTGGATTTTTTCTTGGGTTAATCACAGGGGTAAAAATTGAATATGGTGTTGGGCAATGGAATTTAAATAAAAATGTTGGTTTTGCTGATGAAGATCCACAAGAAGATGCATGGATGCAATTGGCGATTCACTTCATCCTCGTCATTCTTTGTATGATCTTTGCCCGCAGTGCCGCCATGGCATTTAACCGTTATCTTGATAGAAAATTTGATGCAAAAAACCCCAGAACAGCAATCAGAGAAATTCCAGCGGGAATTATTTCAGAAAAAAATGCGTTGACATTTACGATTATCAGCAGTTTATTATTTGTTGTTTGTACTTTTTTTATTAACCGGGTATGTTTTTATTTATCGCCTGTTGCATTAGCGGTAGTGTTAGGTTATAGCTATACAAAAAGATTTACACCACTTTGTCATTTAATATTAGGCTTGGGTTTATCATTGGCACCTATTGGAGCTTATCTGGCTGTAACCGGTAAGTTTGATTTATTGCCAATCCTATTTTCACTAGCGGTAATATTTTGGGTAAGTGGGTTTGATATAATTTATGCCTTGCAGGATGAAGAGTTTGATAAATCGCAGCAGTTATATTCTATTCCCGCATGGTTAGGAAAAGCAAGAGCACTACGGGTATCACAATTTTTACATGTATTAAGTGCAGCCGCAGTTGTGTATGCAGGTGTGTATGGTCAGTTTGACTGGTTGTACTGGATTGGCGTGGCAGTATTTGTCGGAATGTTAGTTTACCAGCATTCTATTGTAAAACCTACTGATCTGCGAAAAGTTAATCTTGCATTTATGACCGCCAATGGAATTGCATCAGTTGTTTTCGCCATCTTTGTTATAGCTGATTTATTTATAAACTAAATGGAACGCAGATTATCATGATGGTTATGATAAAATACCTGCGAAAATCTTAATCATCTTAAAAATCTGCGTTCTGATTTTATGGCAAGAATCCTCTGTATCGACTACGGCCTCAAACGCACCGGCATTGCCGTTACGGACCCATTGCAAATTATTGCTACGGGGTTAACAACGTTACATTCAAAAGAACTCCTTCCTTTTCTAAAAGATTATTTTACAAAAGAGCCCGTTGAAAGAATAATAATTGGTTGGCCCACCAATTGGGATGATTCCGCCACTCATGCCACACCGTTGGTAGAAAAAGCAATTAAAGAGCTGCAAAAGAATTTCCCCCAAATGCCGATCACAAAAGTAGATGAACGCTACACTTCCAAAATGGCCAAAGATGCCATGTTGGAAATGGGACTCAAGAAGATGCAACGCCGCAATAAGGCCCTGGTAGATGAAATAGCTGCTACTATTATGCTGCAGGAGTACCTGCGGGTGAACGGATAGTCGTAAATTTGCCCTCAAATTTGTAAGAATGATTTTACCCATAGTGGCATACGGCACACCGGTATTACGAAAAGTAGCAACAGACATACAACCAGATTATCCGCAATTAGCAAAGTTTATTGATGATATGTGGGAGACCATGTATGCCAGTAGCGGTGTAGGTTTGGCTGCACCCCAGGTTAATAAAGATATTCGTCTCTTTGTAGTGGATACAGTACAGATGTTTGCTAATATGAATGAAGATGAAAGAAAAGAGTATCCCGGTGATGAAGGAATAAAAGCAGTTTTCATCAATGCTCACATTGCAGAATTGGAAGGGGAGGAGTGGCCGTATAACGAAGGATGCCTTAGTATACCCAAAATACGGGAAGATATTTATAGAATGGAAACTGTTACACTGGAATATGTGAATGAGCTATTCGAGCCTCAAATAAAAACTTTTACCGGGCTATCAGCCAGAGTAATATTGCATGAATATGATCACATCGAGGGTAAACTTTTTATTGACCATCTTTCTCCCTTGAAAAGAAAACTGATGAAAGGAAAGCTGAATGATATTTCCAAAGGGAAAGTGAATGTAGATTACAAAATGTCATTTCCCGGATAGATAGTTCTGCTGAATAATATTATCCGTATGAAAAGAAAAGTGCTGTTTGGTTTATTATTATTTGCTTTAATAAAGCCAGTTGCTGCACAGCAGGAGGACTCTCTTGACAATGATCGACTCGCAAAAATGGTTGATCTCTCAGAAGTAATTATTCGTACAGACCTGAATGTCCCCCGCTTCATGAGCATTGTAAAGAATGACACTACTTTTTATAAAGCATTTCGTAATCTTCGTATGCTGGGCTATACTTCCTGGAATGATATTAGAATAAGAGATAAAAAAGGCAAAACGAAGGCCAGCTTATTAAGCAAAACAAAACAATCCCGGGCTAATGGTTGCCGCAATATGGAAGTGCTGGAAGAAAAAGTAACCGGCGATTTTTATGAAGATGATGGTAGCCATAATTACAATACAGGCGAAATGTATGCAAACCTTTTTTTTACTAAAGGAACTATTTGCGGGGAAAATAATATTGTAAAAGGGGTCGACTTTAACCCCCGTTCACTCAGCGGAATGGCAAAGCATAAGGAGCAGTTGAAAATGCTCTTCTTCAATCCCGGGAAAAAGATTCCAGGTATTCCTTTTATTGGTGATAAGATAAACATATTCGATCCGGATAATGCAGAGAAATATGATTTCGCAATCGACTTTGGCGATTATGAAGGACAATCTTGTTACGTATTTTCTATTAAAGCCAGGAAAGATTTAGGTAGCCGCAGCGGTATTGTGATCGACAGTATGATTACATGGTTCAATATAAAAACCCTGGAGGTAATGGCCCGTAACTATGATATGAGTTACGATGCCGGTGTGTATGATTTTAATGTGCACATGGAAGTACAGATGACAAAATTTGGAGAATACCTGGTGCCAAAACTTTTGCGCTACATTGGCAATTTTGATGTGATGTTCAAGAAAAGAGAGAGAGGATTGTTTACCGCAACACTATTTGATTTTAAGAATTAGTTTTATTTCCCTATCGATTGCGAATATTTTCTCCACTTCTCAATTACCTGCTCCATATCTTCTGGTAATTCGGTTTCAAAAAACATTTCTTTATTAGTAGTAGGGTGAATGAATCCTAATGTTTTTGCATGCAAGGCTTGTCGCTTACAAATAGCAAAACAATTTTCTACAAACTGTTTGTATTTGGTAAAGACAGTTCCTTTTACAATTCTGTCACCGCCATACGTTTCATCATTAAATAATGGGTGACCCAGATGTTTCATATGTACTCGTATCTGGTGTGTACGTCCGGTTTCTAAAATACATTGCACCAGTGTTACATAACCAAATCTTTCAATTACTTTATAATGGGTGATAGCTTCTTTACCATGATCACCTTCCGGATAAGCTTCAAATAATTTTCTAAATCGTAAGTTTCTTCCTACATGTGCAATGATAGTTCCGCTATCTTCCACTAAATCACCCCATACCAGTGCAACGTATTGCCGTTTTACGGTATGGTCAAAGAATTGCTTGGCAAGTGTACGCATTGCCTTATCCGTTTTTGCCAGTACTAATAAGCCCGTTGTGTTTTTATCAATACGATGCACCAAACCAAATCGGGGCAAAGAATCTTCTGAAATATTCGGGTTTATTTGTTGCAAATAATACGAAACCCCATTTAATAATGTACCGGTGTAATTGCCACTGCCCGGATGTACTACCATGCCTGCAGGTTTGTTTACAATCATGATGTCGGTATCTTCATAAACAATATTCAAGTCCATTTTTTCTGGTACCACATCCGTTTCATCAGGATGCATATCCGAAAAAACAATAACTGCGTCAAGTGGTTTTATTTTGTAATTCGACTTGATCTCTTTTCCATTTACCGTTACCATTCCCAAACTAATGGCCTGTTGTATTTTATTGCGGGTAGCCCCTTCGATCCTGTTTACGAGAAACTTGTCTATTCGTATGGATTCTTGTCCCTTATCAATAGTCATTGTAAACCTCTCAAAAAGTTCATCGTTACTATCCTGTACCTCCGGATTATTTACGGCTGATTCATCTTGCATAACGGCAAAGGTAATGGAAGCTTGCTTTGCTGTAAATTTGTGTCTTATATGGAAAAACAGGACGTATTATTTCAGGATTTGGGGCTAATGGATTATCAGGCTGCATGGGATTTACAGGAGAAGCTGTTGCTCAAAAATGTGGAAGCGAAGCAAAGGTTATGGAAAGTATATACTAGAGATGTTAGCAATGGGCATAATCATAGTGTATTAAGAATAATTCCCGAAACAGCTCATCACCTACTGTTTGTAGAGCATCCGCCTGTTTACACGTTGGGCAAAAGTGGAAATAAGGCAAATGTGCTATTGGGTGATGATGAGTTGAAAGAAAAAAACATCCAGTTTTTTAATACCAACAGGGGAGGTGATATTACTTTTCACGGAAACGACCAGATAGTAGGCTATCCTATTTTGGATCTGGAAAAATTTTTTACAGACATTGGTAAGTACTTGCGGAATCTGGAAGAGGTCATCATTCAAACTATGGCGGAGTATGGCATAATAGGCGAACGGTCAATTGGTGAAACAGGGGTATGGATTGAACCGGGTGTAGCAGGAAAGGAAAGAAAAATTTGTGCAATCGGTGTTCGATGCAGCCGCTGGATCACCATGCATGGCTTTGCTTTTAATGTCAATACCGACCTTTCTTATTTTAATTATATAATACCCTGCGGCATCAATAATAAGCAGGTTACTTCATTAGAAAAAGAATTGGGCCGCAAATTAGATATGCAGGAAGTGAAAGAGAAAGTAAAAAATAATTTTGCGAAAATATTTGATGTTGAGCTAAAAGAATAAAGTAAAAAAAACTCTATTTATTAGTAGACAAGTTTTACAATTTGTAACGACTATTAAACTGAAGTACCCCTTTAGGGGACAGGGGCAAAATCTTTCTCCAAATAAAACTTATGTTTTTCTAATAACTTCCCATCTTCATATAGTTCAAACCGGAACCATCCGGCATGATAGAAATTCGTTTTATCAATTTTGAATTCTTTCTCTTTGATTTCTTTTAGTTCAAAGATGAATGTATCCGCATCATCAAAAAATTTGATGGAATATTTTTTGGGTTTTTCTTCATCCGGCAGACTAATGCGTACATACCCGTCCCGGTGTGTGTAAACATATAACGATGGTGTAAAAGCATTTGGCCTGGGTTTGTTGTTACCAACATTCGGAACTGCAACAGAATCTGTACCCGGAAATTTATCAATAGTAACTACAAAAGGCTTGGCAGGAGTCAATGAGTCACCTCCTTGCAGTATAACCTGGTTGGTTATCGGGTTAATGCTTTTAATGGTGTCTTTTACAGGCTTTTTAACTTCGCTAAACAAATACATCCCTTTGTCTAGCATAATGTAAATCCGGTAAAACATATGGTCGTTCGTTGCTTTGGTATCCATATACCCGTTTTGCGGAAGGGTGGGGTCAGCAACAGTCAATATTGTTTTAAATCCTTTTAAGCTGTCAAATGAACGTTGAATACTTATTTGCTTGATGTTTTGAAAAGTATTGGTCCAGCCAACAATAATCCGGTTGCTACCTACATTCTTCAATGAAAATTTAGGAAGTGTGTCTTGTGCCCGCAACTGAAAAGTTACAGCAGAAAATAATAGCAGTAAGGACAAAACCAGTTTTTTCATATGCATAAAACGGAAAAAGGATTGGATTCTTTTATTTATTGCTTCAAAGATAGGATAGGGGAGCTAAAAACTTAGAATATTAACATCCCCTTTTCGAGAGAACTGTTACCCGAAAGTCCACCACTGTGTATAAGCAAAATCCTGCATCCGGGTTGAAAAGAATTGTTTTTTACTAATTGATAAAACCCATAAAACAATTTTCCAGTATAAACAAAATCGCTGGGGATACCTGTTTGCTGATAAAACATATTCATAAAGTCAATTAATTCGGATTTGTACTTAGCATAACCACCAAAATGATAATCATGAATGAATTGAAAATTACGGTCTTCATTTTGTAAGAGTGATTGCACTTTTTCTTGCAATGCAGTATTATTTTTCAATACGCTGATACCGATAACTTCCTGCATAGATTGCGCAGCATTTATTAGTCCGGCAACCATGGTGCCAGTACCGCAGGCGCAACCTATTTTATCATATGATTGTTTATGACAGTGGTCTAAAATAGTAGCAGCACCTTCGGCACCATTCACTCCGTAGCCGCCTTCATTAATAAAATAATCTTCCGCTGTATTAAGTTCTGCAGGTATTATCTTTTGGCTGTATTGCTCCCGGGTTATAAAAAAAAGTTGCATGCCCTCCGCTTGAGATTGAAGCAGTGTGGGAGAAAGATTCGCCGGATTTTCTCCCCGTATAATTCCAATAGAATTAAAGCCATTCATTTTGCAAGTCGCTGCCGTTGCAAGAATATGATTAGACCAGGCTCCTCCAAATGTTACAATCGTTTTTTTATTCTGCTGTTTAGCTTCTTCCAGGTAATAGCGAAGTTTGAACCATTTGTTGCCGGAAATAAGCGGATGAATTTTGTCGAGACGCAACACAGAAATTTCCACTCCTTTTTCAATAAATAAGGGTACGGTGAGAATATCAACAGAAATGTTATTAAAATTTATATCTGTCATTCAAAATAAATAAGTGTCGTGGCGAATTTACTTTAATTTCGTTCGCAAGTTTAATTGAGAGAGTATGAAATGAGCTACCGGAAAAACAAACTTAGTAAAATGATTATTTGCAGCGGATAGCAGGCAGCTAAAAACAAAAAACACATGAAACCAACATTGGTAATATTAGCAGCAGGAATGGCCTCACGATACGGAAGCATGAAGCAGGTAGAAGGGTTTGGCCCATCTGGCGAAACAATTATGGACTATTCCATCTTTGATGCCATCCGGGCAGGCTTTGGTAAAGTGGTATTTATTATCCGGGAAGAGTTTGCCGATAATTTCAAAAACATATTTGAGCCAAAGTTGAAAGGAAGAATGGAAACGGCTTATGCGTATCAAAATTTAAATTCTTTTTTAGGTGATCATTCAGTACCCGAAGGAAGAACAAAACCATGGGGAACAGCTCATGCCGTTTTGTGTGCTAAAGATGTGGTGAAGGAACCTTTTGCTGTTATTAATGCAGATGATTTCTATGGGCAAAATGCTTTTGAAAATGCAGCTGCTTTTTTAAATGTGGGCTGCAATGAAAAGAACTACGCCATTATTGGTTATGATTTACTAAGCACACTTTCTGATTATGGAACAGTGAACAGGGGAGTTTGTGAATTGGATCATGACGGTAATCTTGTAATAGCCGACGATGGACTGAAACCTAAAGAACTTTCTATAAAAACAAGAGTATCGATGAACTTCTGGTGCTTTGATCCCTCTTTCTTTTCTTATACACAAAACTTGTTTGCCACTTTTTTAAAGGACCACGGAACTGAATTAAAGTCAGAGTTCTTTATTCCAATTGTCGCGGATCAGTTTATAAAAGAAGGAGGAAAAATTGAAGTGATCCCAACAACTTCATTATGGTTTGGGGTTACGTATAAAGAAGATGCGCCTTTTGTCGCAAAAAGCCTGAACGAGTTAATTAGCAATGGGGAGTATCCTAAAAATCTTTGGGAGCAATAATTTTAAAAGGCATTTAAAATAAAAAAGACCCGTCAAGTATAAAACGAGACGGGTCTTTTTATAAGTAACAATTTATCTTAATTCACTTTCACCATGAATACGTAGTCTTCTACTTTTTCAACCTGTTGTTGAAAATCAAGTCCGCTTTTTTCAAATCGTCCAGTACTTTGTAAATATGTTTGCCTTGAATGGCAAATGCAAAACCTTCAGTATTTTTTTGACGGCCATTAAGAATACCGATCACTTCTCCTTTCTTATTTAATATCGGGCTACCACTATTTCCTCTATTGGCAGCTATTTCTATCTGGCAGCTTAAAGTGTCGCCATTAAAACCAGTTTTTGCACTTAAATAACCTTGTCCGTAAACAATTTCATTTCTTGGATAACCTAGTGTAAAAATTGGCTCTGCTAATTTGCCGGAAGATTTGCTGATCGAATATGGTATAGAAGAATAAGGTTTAAAATTATCGTCTTCAATTTTCAGGATAGCAATATCTTTTTGCCTGTCAATAAAAACAACCTTCGCTACAAAATCTCCTTTGCTGTTTTGAACAGCTACATTATTTGCACCTTCCACAACGTGGGAATTTGTTACCAGGTATCCTTTTGCATCAATTATAAAACCAGTACCGCCTGTAGTATAAATAATAGGATTGCCGGCACTGTTAAGTCTGCTATTTACTTTGCTGATTTCGTTATCCTGTTCTTTAGTTTTCTTAGCAAGTACTTTGATTTGGGTTTTTAACAAATCCATATCTGAAGTAGGAGCCTTAGGCGCAAATGCGCCAACTAATCCACTTATTGCAAGGGTGGTAAAAAGAGCAATAGAAGCTGCAATAGCACCCACTCTTTTGTATCGGTTCCACAAGTAAACCACTTTTGCCTTTCCTTTAAGCCTGGCAGAGTCAATTTTACCTTGTTCAGTAAGATTAGTATGAGCTTCATTTAAAGAAGAACGGAAATTCTTCCATTCGCCAAAACGGTTCATCTGCTGCAGGAAAAGCGTATGCTCCACTACTAATTGATCAATTTCAGTATTCGTCTTTCGGAGGTTTTCAAACAACATTCTTTCATCAGGGTTCATCTCACCCTTAATGTAGCGTTCAACAGCCTCTAAAATCTTTATATCATTCATCACTGTTTCCGTTTTTGTAATGTGCAAAAAATATTTTTTTCAGTCTCATCAGGCACTTGTACTTCTGGTTTTTCGCATTATCGGCATTCGTATATCCAAAGTTGGCAGCAATAACCTGCATGTTCTGTTTTTGCAGGTAGTAAGCCTCTAACAAGCTTTTACAAGGTTCTCCTAAACTGCTGATGGCTTTATCCATCATTTCAAACTCACTATTCCTTTTTTCATGCTCCTCGATCTCGTCTTCAACCGGTACCACCTGCTCTAAACTCTCTACAGGAGGGGAATAACGACTAAGTTGTTGCAACCTTTTGAGCCACAATCGCCTGGCTACCGAATACACATAAGTCTTGATCTGGCAGTTCAGCTCAAAAGTCCCCGATCTTACATTTTCATAAAGAACTATCATGGCCTCCTGAAAAACATCTTTCGCATCATCTGCAGAGCCGTTGTTGTTGATTACCAACGACTGAACCATGTTATAGTTGTCCCGGTAAATGGCCTCCACAGCCTTTTTATCGTTTACAGCTAATCCTTCCAGCAAAAGTCTTTCGTTATTCTCTGGTTTCACTTATTCCTATGTTTAATACTTTTTTTTAAAAATAGTAACCCTGCCCGACTGTAAAAAATATTTAATAAATAGAAGAGGCGGGCCTGCCTCACTACAAAAAATATATTTAAGAAAGTTAAAGCAGGGCAAAGTCGTCTGAAAAAAATATTTTAAAAACCGGGTTACCTTTTCCCGTTCCGGGTATTAACAACGAAATATTTCAACAAATAACAAAAAATCGAAAAATGAAAAAATTCTTAGCAATCATCGCTATCGCTTCTTTTGCAGTAGCTTGTAACAATTCATCTGAAGCAAAAGATACTGCTGATAGCGCTGCTGCAGTTGTAGACTCTACAGCAAACGCTGCTATAGATTCAATTAGCAATGTTGCAGATTCTGCTACAAAAGTTATTGATTCTACTACTAATGCTGTTGTAGATTCTTTAAAAAAGTAATTTTATAGGCAAGCAACTTAGAAAGCCTTCCTTCGGGAGGGCTTTTTATTTATTATCAATGCTTTGTAATTGTAAAATACATTGAGCTTTCCCTTTATTAAAAGTTACCTTTGCCGACTTATTATCATTTTTAATTATTATCTGTGACCACATTTCAAGATCTCGGGATTGAAGAAGGGCTCTTACAATCCATCAATATTTTGGGTTTTACCCAACCTACACCCATCCAGGAAAAAGCAATCCCCGTTTTATTACAAGGAACAAAGGACTTTATTGGTCTTGCCCAAACCGGTACTGGTAAAACGGCTGCTTTCGGACTGCCTTTATTACAACTGATAAATAAAGAAGACCGTTTTCCGCAAGCTTTGATAGTTTGCCCAACCAGAGAACTTTGTTTGCAAATAACCAGCGACCTGGAGAAATTCAAGAGCAAAAAAATAAATATCAGTGTTACGGCTGTATATGGTGGTACTTCCATTACTATGCAAATCCGGGATCTGAAAAGAGGCACTCACATTGTAGTGGCTACCCCCGGCCGTTTAATCGATCTTATCGAAAGAAAAGCGATCAACCTCGAAAAGATACATTATGTAGTTTTGGATGAGGCAGATGAAATGCTTAACATGGGTTTTAAAGATGATATTGAATTCATCTTAAAAAATACTCCCAACCGTCAGAGCACCTGGTTATTCAGTGCTACTATGCCTGCAGAAATAAGAAATGTGAGCAAGAAGTACATGGATAAACCTTTTGAAATTACAATCGGCAAAACAAATGAAGGAGCAGCTAATATTGATCATCAGTATTATGCTACCCAACATCATAACAGATACGAAGTATTAAAAAGAATTATCGATTTTAATCCCGGCATCTATGGAATTGTATTTGCCAGAACTAAAGCCGACACACAAGACATTGCGGAAAAGTTAACAAGGGAAGGTTATGATATTGATGCCATACATGGTGACTTAACGCAACAGCAGCGGGATAAAGTGATGGGATTGTTTAGAGATAAAAGTGTGAAGTTGCTCGTTGCAACCGATGTTGCAGCAAGAGGTATCGATGTAAAAGGCATTACACATGTAATTAATTACGAGTTACCGGATGATGTAGAAGTGTACACACATAGAAGTGGTCGTACTGGCCGTGCAGGTAGTAGTGGGGTTTCTGTTTCAATCGTTACACCAAAAGAAGTGTATCGTTTACGCCAGGTAGAACGAATAGTGAAGACGCAATTTCATAAAATGGATATTCCAAGCGGTAAAGATGTTTGCCGTAAACAGTTTTTCCATTTTATCGATAAAATGCTAAGTGCAGATATCAGTCATGGTGAATACGAAGCATACCTGCCTACACTAAGAGAAAAATTTGCAGAAGTTGAAAAAGAAGAAATATTACAAAGAGTTGCTGCATTAGAGTTTGATCGGTTTTTGAAGTATTACGAAAATGCCGCTGATCTTAATATGAGAGGTAGCGACAGAAGAGATGATAGAAGAGGGGATAGAACTGAAAGAGGAGCTCCAAGAGAAAGAGACAGGGATACAAAAGGAAGAAGCTTTAGCGGCGGTGGTAATTACCAACGCTTGTTTGTAAACCTTGGAACCAAAGATGGTTTTTACAAAGCAAGTTTTTTACAGTTCATACTAGATATGAGTGATTTGAAAAAGGAAGTGCTGGGTCGTATTGATATGAAGGAAATGACCAGCTGGATAGAGATTGACCCAACGGCTGGTAAGAAAATGATAAAAGCAATCGATGGTAAAAACTATCGGGGTCGTAAGATTCGCATGAATGATGCAGAGTCTGGCGGCGGCAGAGGAAAATAAAAAAGATTAAAAGTTTGATTTACTAATCAGGACAACTATATTTGTTCAGGATGACAACAACAAACACATATTTTGGTTTCTATTTTTATTACTTCTTTAATAAGAGGCCGGGAATGCTTTTGTTGAAAACAAACTAGAACAACTAAAAATCAACATAAAGAATCCCGGTCAGATCGACCGGGATTCTTGTTTTAATACTATGACTAAGATTTCAATACAGGGTTATGAAGGCAGCTTTCACCAGGTGGCAGCACAACTATTTTTTGGAAAAGGAGTGGAAGTAATTACCTGCAACACATTTAAAGAAGTAGTAAAGATTGCCGGCAATAAAAAAGCAAGCGATGGTGGTATAATGGCAATTGAAAACTCTATTGCGGGAAGTATTTTACCAAACTATAATTTGCTGCAGAAAAGTAATTTAAAAATTGTCGGAGAAATTTATTTGCAGATACGACAAAATCTGCTGGTAAATCCTGGCGTAAAATTAGAGGATATCCGGGAAGTGCATTCGCATACCATGGCATTGCAGCAGTGCTATGATTTTTTAGATAAACATAAATGGAAACTGGTTGAAAAAGATGACACGGCGTTGAGTGCAAAACATATTCACCAGCATAAGAGCAAACATATTGCAGCCATTGCGAGTAAGTTGGCCGCAGAATTGTATAACCTGGATATGATCGCCCCGAATATCCAAACCATGAAAAATAATTACACAAGATTTTTGGTATTGCAACGGGAAGATGCGGCGAAACCAGTTGAAGAAGCGAATAAAGCATCGGTTAACTTTCATACCGACCATTCAAAAGGAAGTTTGGCAAAAGTGTTGACAGCGATTGCAGCGGGTGGAATTAATTTAAGCAAGTTGCAAAGCTTTCCAATACCGGGCAGTGATTTTAAATACAGCTTTCATGCAGATATGGAGTTTGATTCATTAGAGCAGTTCAATGATGTAATTGCTCAAATGAAAAAACTAACAGCGGAAACAAAAATTTACGGCGTTTATAAAAAAGGAATTTGGAAATGAGAACAAGCAAACGATTAGAAGGTATCGGCGAATATTATTTCTCCCAGAAATTGAGAGAAATAGAAGAATTAAATAAAGTTGGAAAGCATATTATCAATTTGGGTATTGGTAGTCCGGATCTGCCGCCGCATCCGGAGGTAATAAAAACATTGCAGGATGAAAGTGCTAAAACAAATGTACATGCTTACCAATCATACAAAGGTTCGGCGATCTTAAGAAAAGCTATCAGCGAATGGTACAGAAAATGGTATCGGGTTGAATTAGATGGAGATTCAGAAATATTACCATTGATTGGAAGCAAAGAAGGAATTATGCATATCTGCATGACTTATTTAGATAAGGGCGATGCAGTATTGGTGCCCAATCCAGGTTATCCAACGTATAGAAGTGCAGTAAAGTTGGCTGGTGGAAAATGTATAGAATATAAATTAAGAGATAAAAACAATTATCATCCCGATTTTGAAAAGTTGTCAAAAAGCAAACTAAAGAAAGTAAAACTGATGTTTGTAAATTATCCACAGATGCCAACAGGCCAATTATCAACAACAGTATTGTTTGAGAAACTGGTGGCATTTGGGAAAAAGCATAATATTCTTATCGTTCATGATAATCCGTATTCTTTTATTTTAAATGAGCAGCCACAAAGTCTGCTAAGTGTTGAAGGAGCAAAAGATTGTGTGATTGAATTGAACTCATTAAGCAAAAGTCATAATATGGCAGGCTGGAGAGTTGGAATGTTGTGTGGCGCAAAAGAAAGAATTGAAGAAGTATTGCGTTTTAAAAGCAATATGGATAGTGGAATGTTTTTGCCGGCACAACTGGCTGCAGCAAAAGCATTAAGTCTTGGTAAGGAATGGCATGATGAAGTAAATACAATTTACAGGGCAAGACGGGAAAAAGTATTTGAATTGCTGGAATTATTGAACTGTAAATTTTCGAAAGAGCAGGTAGGTATGTTTGTGTGGGCAAGGGTGCCAGCTTCCTACAAAGATGGATATGTGTTAAGTGATGAAGTATTGTACAAGTCGAATGTGTTTATAACACCGGGAGGAATTTTTGGATCCGCCGGAGATAAATATATCAGGGTAAGTTTATGTGCGCCAGTGGAGAAATTTGAAGAGGCAATTCAGAGAATAAAAAACTAATACTATGTCACAAAGAAAAAGAGTTGCTATTGTTGGTATAGGGTTGATTGGCGGTTCATTGGCCATTCAACTGCATGAAAAAAAACTCTCCTCCAAATTGATTGGTGTAGATGACAACGAAGAACATGCAAGACAGGCAGTTGAATTGGAATTAGTGGATGAAACAATGCCATTGAATGATGCTATTGAACAGTCAGATGTAATCGTTCTTGCCATACCGGTTGATAAATTAGTAAGCCTGTTGCCATCCATTATGGATAAAATTGATCAGCAAATTGTTGTTGATCTTGGTTCTACAAAAAGTCAATTGGTAGACGTAATAAAAAGCCATCCTAAAAGGAGGAGATATGTAGCCACGCATCCGATGTGGGGAACCGAGTATAGCGGTCCGCAATCGGCAGTGCGTGGTGCCTATGAAAACAAAGCAGTAATTATTTGCAACGCAGAAGATAGTGACGCCGATGCATTGGATTGGGTAAAGAATATGTACAAAAAAATTGGCATGCACTTATTGGAAATGGAAGCAAAAGCACATGACCTGCATGCGGCTTATGTCAGTCATATTTCACATATCACATCATTTGCATTAGCTAATACGGTATTGGAAAAAGAGAAAGAAGAGAATGCCATTTTTGAATTAGCCTCTGCTGGTTTTGAAAGTACCGTAAGATTAGCAAAAAGTAATCCTGCAATGTGGGTGCCGATATTTATGCAGAACAAAGAAAATGTGCTGGATGTTTTGAAAGAGCATATCGCACAACTATCAAGATTTAAAGAGAGTATAGAGAAAGAGGATAACGAATATTTAATGAAGTTGATTGAAAATGCGAATAAGATTCGCAGAATAATTAAATAAAACAGGGTTGATGACCAATGGACAGAACCCTGAAGTGTGCGACGCAACGAAGATGCTATGAAAAACAAAAGCTGGGAACATAATAATTAACTTTACAACATAAATTATGCAAATAACAGAGCAAGCAACAAACGAAACAGTGCAACAAGCATGGGGTAAACGTCCATTAATCATTAGTGGGCCATGCAGTGCAGAAACAGAAGAACAATTAGTAGCAACTGCGCAACGATTAGCAGCAACAGGAAAAGTAAATATGCTGCGGGCCGGAATTTGGAAACCAAGAACAAAACCTGGCATGTTTGAAGGTGTTGGAGCAAAAGGATTGCCCTGGTTGCAGCAAGCAAAAAAGTTAACTGGGCTTCCAACAACAGTGGAAGTAGCTACCGGCAAACAAGTACAGGATGCATTGACATTTGATGTGGACGTTTTATGGATCGGCGCAAGAACAACGGTGAATCCATTTAGTGTGCAGGAAGTAGCCGATGCATTGCGGGGAACGAATATTCCGGTGATGATAAAAAATCCGATCAATCCTGATCTGGAATTGTGGGCAGGTGCAGTAGAAAGAATAGCAAGAGCTGGAGTAAAACAAATTGGTTTGATACATCGGGGTTTTAGTTCGTATGGTAATACCGAATTTCGCAATGCACCGATGTGGCATCTGGCCATTGAAATGAAATTGAAATATCCAGAACTGGTTTTTATTAATGACCCTTCACATATTTGCGGCCGCCGTGATATTTTATTGGATACGATGCAAAAAGCGATCGACCTTGATTATGATGGATTGATGATCGAAAGCCATATAGACCCCGACAATGCCTGGAGCGATGCAAAACAACAGGTAACACCTGAAAGGTTGGCTGAAATGCTCGATACAATTATTTGGAGAAAAGAAGATATTAGTTCAGAAGAATATCATGCGGCGTTAGAGAAATTGCGTCAGCAAATAAATCAGTTGGATGATGAGTTGATGCAGATATTAAGTCAGCGGATGAAAATCGCTGAACAAATTGGTACCTATAAAAAGGAGAACAACATTACTATTTTACAAATCAATCGCTGGAATGAAATAATAGAAAGAGCAACAGCAAAAGGGGACAAAATTGGATTGAGCAAAGAATTCATCACTAAATATTTTGATGCGGTGCATATGGAAAGCATTAATCATCAGAAGAAGGTATTGGACTCTTGAGTCGGGAGCTCGTAGTCCAGAGAACTAAATTCAAAGCGTCTTTGCTCCTTTGCGACTTTGCGAGAAAAAACAAAACATGACAAAACAAACTTTTAAATTTTCAACAGCATCTACCGAAATACACTTTGCTGCTGGCATTAGTCATCTTAAAAAGATAACTGACCCAAAAGCAACCGTGTTGATAACTGATGAAAATGTTTTCAAGGCTCATACCAAGCGTTTCAAAGGTTGGAACACTATTGTACTAAAACCCGGTGAAGAATATAAAGTACAGGCAACTGTAGATGCAATCATCGAAAAGCTGATCGAAATGGAAGCCGATCGCAAAACAACTTTAGTTGGTGTAGGTGGTGGCGTTGTAACAGATATTACAGGTTATGTTGCTTCTGTTTATATGCGGGGCATTCGGTTTGGATTTTTGCCAACTTCTATTTTGGGATTAGTTGATGCATCCATTGGCGGAAAGAACGGAATAGATGTGGGTGTTTACAAAAACATGGTAGGAATTATCCGTCAACCAGCATTTATTTTACATGATATGGTTTTCCTTAATTCATTGCCGCAGCGGGAATGGGAAAATGGTTTTGCAGAAGTGATAAAACATGCTTGTATAAAAGATGCGGCGATGTTTGCAGCATTGGAAAATAGTTCGCTGAAAGCATATCAAAGCAGACAAAAATCGATCTGCGATTTGATACAACGAAATACGTTGATAAAAACAAAAGTAGTGCAGAAAGATGAATTTGAAAAAGGAGATAGAAGGTTGTTGAACTTTGGTCACACATTAGGGCATGCATTAGAAACGCAATATGAATTATTACACGGCCAGGCTATTTCCATCGGCATGACTTATGCCTGTCATATTTCAGAGAAGTTGACTGGATTTAAACAGACAGAAAAAGTTGTGGCCCTTTTAGAAAAGTATAATCTTCCTAATTATGTGTCATTCGACAAACAAAAAGTGTTTGAAATATTGAAGATGGATAAGAAAAGGGAAAGAAAAGAAATGAACTATGTGTTGCTGGAGAAAATAGGAAAGGGAGTGGTAAAGAGTATTTCGTTGAAACAATTAGAAAAAATCATTCAAGAATTTTAATAGTGAAAGTAACAATACATCCGTCCAGGTTAAAAGGAACAGTTCAGGCACCAGCATCTAAAAGTTCCATGCAAAGAGCTTTGGCAGCAGCATTGTTAAGAAATGGTGAAACGGTTATTCGCAATCCCGGTCACTCAAATGATGACAAAGCAGCAATTCGAATCATTAAAGCATTAGGAGCAGAGGTGGCAAATAATGGTGATGAATTAATAATTAATAGTGCAGGAGTTAATCCAATCGAAAATGAAATTAATTGCGTCGAATCAGGATTGAGTATTAGAATGTTCACCCCACTTGTAGCTTTAAGCGATAAAGAAATTACAATCAACGGCTCTGGTAGTCTTGTATCAAGACCAATGGATTTCTTTGATGAAATATTGCCACAGCTTGGAGTTAAGATCAAAAGTAATGATGGCAAATTACCAATGACTATTCAAGGCCCATTGGTACCAAAGAATATAGAAGTAGATGGTTCATTAAGTTCGCAATTTCTAACGGGATTATTGATGGCTTATGCAGCCTCCCCAAACCCCTCCGAAGGAGGGGCTTTAGACTCCGAGAGATTAAGTGTTTCTATAAAGGTTCGTAATCTCAAAAGCAAGCCTTACATAGACCTTACTTTGGATGTAATGAAGAAGTTCGGGTTAAGAGTTCCAGAGAATAGAAACTATGAAGAATTTATATTCTCTAACGACTTTATTCCGGACTCCGGACTCCCGACTTCCGACTACACAGTAGAAGGTGACTGGAGTGGCGGCGCATTCTTATTAGTTGCAGGTGCGACCGCTGGTCCGATAACAGTTCGTGGATTAGATATGTCATCAACACAAGCCGATAAAGCGATCGTTGATGCATTAATGGCAGCCAACGCAGGTATTGCAATGGAAGCAAAAGGAATTCAATTGCATCCTACAGCAATGAATGCTTTTTATTTTGATGCAACGGATTGTCCGGATTTATTTCCTCCATTAGTAGCTTTGGCTGCATATTGCAAGGGCAAAACAATTATTAAAGGAGTAAGCCGTTTAACACATAAAGAAAGTAATAGAGCAATCACATTGCAGGATGAATTTGATAAAATGGGAGTGACGATAGATCTGGAAGATGATGAAATGATCGTTCACGGAGGTGGTATCGTAAAAGGTGCTGATGTTCATTCTCATCATGATCATCGCATTGCAATGGCTTGTGCTGTTGCTGCATTAAAGGCAACGGATGAAACGGTGATTGAAGAAGCACAGGCGATAAGAAAATCATATCCTGATTTTTATAATGATTTGAAATCTTTGGGTGCAGCTGTATCTTTACCTTTCAACCCTGAAAGTTTAATTAATTAACCAATTAATATACTTTGAATTCATTTGGTCGCATATTTCGCATTTCTATTTTTGGAGAATCGCATGGTGAATGTGTAGGTATTACTATTGATGGTTGTCCTGCAGGTTTGTCGTTAATTCCGGAAGATCTATTACCCGATTTGGAAAGAAGAAAAGGTGGCAAGCAAAAAGGTACAACACCTCGTCAAGAAGAAGACTTCCCGATTTTTAAAAGTGGAATCTTCAATGGCAAAACAACAGGCTTTCCCATCACTATCTTATTCGACAATAAAAATACACGCAGCGAAGACTATAATAAGCAACGAAGTATTCCTCGTCCCGGTCATGCAGATTGGGTAGCACATCAAAAATTTGGTGGCAATGAAGATTACAGGGGTGGCGGTCATTTTAGTGCGAGGTTAACAACCGGGATTGTTGCAGCAGGTGCTATCGCAAAGAAATTAATTGATGAAATTAGCATTCATGCCGAGGTAATAGAAATAGCCGGAGAAAAAGATTTAGAAAAAGGATTACAAAAAGCCATCGATGCAAAAGATTCAGTGGGCGGAATTATTGAATGTCGGGTAAGTGGTTTACCAGTTGGATTAGGAGAACCCTATTTCGATTCTATTGAATCAATGTTATCACATATACTCTTTGCAATCCCTGCAGTAAAAGGTGTTGAGTTCGGAGCAGGTTTCGCCGCCGCAAAAATGTTTGGCAGCCAGCACAACGATGCAATTGAAAATAGGGAAGGCAAAACAAGAACGAATCATGCAGGCGGGATTGTTGGCGGCATTAGCAATGGCAACGAATTAGTTTTTCGCTTAGCCGTAAAACCTACCTCATCCACACCAAAAGAACAGAACAGTTTAAATTGGGAAACGGGTAAGACAGAAAATTTTTCTATCAAAGGCCGACACGACTTATGTGTAGCACTAAGAGCACCAGTAATTGTAGAAGCAGTAACTGCATTGGTGCTAGCCGACTTTATGTTATTAGAACAAAAAATAAAAAGAATACAATAATGCCGATTATTTTTCATGTAACAACCAACACCAATTGGAAGGAAGCCAAAGCAAATGGATTCTATATACATCCTTCATTAAAAGATGAAGGCTTTATTCATTGTTCACAAGTCCACCAGGTAGCAGGTGTACTCGAAAGATATTTCGCCGGGCAAACTGATTTGGTAAAGTTGGTTATTGATACAGACAAACTTACCAGCAAGCATGTTTTTGATTGGTCGCCTTCTACCGCTGATACATTCCCTCATGTATATGGGCCCATTAATTCAGATGCAGTTATTGATGTGATTGCTTTATAAATCCTTCAGGAGTTTTTTAAAATCAATATCCAATATTTCAAACTTGCCACCATTAGGCCAGGAGTAATGCCACCATTCCTCGTTATAACAACGAAAACCATATTTCTCCATCAGCGTTTTCAGAAGATTTCTATTTTTCTTTATCTCCTGGCTGAGATTTGTGAAACTATGATGAGCTGTATCTGAAAAATTATCAAACCCCGTTCCCATATTTGTTTCTTTTCCTGTTTTACTATCAATAATGGTAAGGTCAACTGCAACACCCCGATTATGGCCGCTTCCATTTTTTGGATGAGCTACATATCTTTCATCTTTCACTAACTCCCAAAATTTTTCTGTAACAGCATAAGGTCTGTATGCATCATAAATTTTAAGTCCCAGACCAATTTTGTTTAGCTCTTCCTGTACTTTTTGCAGTGCTGTAGCAGCAGGCATTCGCAGAAAAGTATTGTTCGTATTTGCCGGGTACATCAGCCGATGCATAAAATTATTGGTAGTTGCGTAGCGGAGGTCATAAACCATGCCCGGTATAAGATGCTTTATTTCTACCATCTTTTTTGTCGAGTCACTTCTCACTTGTTTTTTGTAATCGTCCCATTTATCTGTTACTGCGGGCTTTGTGTAAGTGTTATCTTGCCCGGTCGTGTTTATCCATAACCCTGTTAAGAAAAAGAGCAGCAGGAACTGTGAAGTATAAAAGCGATTTGGTATATTGTTAATCATATCCGGGTTTGAAAGATGCCAAAGTAAATTAGTGTAAAAACAGGATATGTTTGCAGACGCCACTACACCTCTATGTATATGTTCAGAAAGAAGAATCCGTGTCTATTTGTCGCAACACTATGTTTATTAGTGATGGCATCCTGCATCGCAAAAAATAAAAAGGGAGGTAATATTGCCAGTACTCCCGAGGAACTAACTCAAAAAACTACCCAATTAATCCAGCAATACATCATCAGGGCTGGTTCTACCGGTAATTTTGATGACTCTACAATTACACTCAATCAACCTGCAATTTCCCAATCGCTGTATACTAGCAAGTCTTATGCTGCACTGTGGTGTAAGCAGGATCAATGGCTTCCTGTTGGCGATTCATTATTTCATTTTATTGAAACCTCACAATTGTTTGGTTTGTTTCCAGAAGATTATCACCTCAAACAATTGAAAGTCATTAAGGATAAAATGGAAGCTGACAGTCTTGGAAAAGGCGATAGAAATGATGCCAACCTTTGGTCGTTATCAGATATTATGTTGACGGATGCATTTGTGCAAATTATAAAAGATGTCAAACTGGGCAGACTTCCCAATGATAGTATATCACAAAGAAAAGATTCAACACTTAGCGAAGAATTTTACCAGCAACAATTACTGTCCATTCAGCAATCGGGATTGGCAGCAACAATTAAATCATTAGAGCCTCAACAAAAAGGTTATCACCAGTTGAAAGCAGGAATAAAAAACTTTTTGGATAGTGCAGATTACAAACAGTACACAAATGTGCCGTACCCGGTAAAGGATAGAAATAAATTTGAAAGAGCTTTGCAAAAAAGATTATACGAAGCTGGCTTCATTTCTTTTGATAGTACGGCTGCGGACTCCACACAATTAGCAGAAGCAATCAAATCGTTTCAGAAGAAAAAAGGAATAGCTGTTGACGGAAGGGCAGGAGAGGGCACCGTAAGAATGTTGAATGTTAATGACAGGGAAAAATTTATCCGCATTGCTATCAGTATGGATAAATACAAAATGCTACCGGAGAAAATGCCTTCCAGGTATATTTGGGTAAATGCATCATCTAATTATCTTGAGCTGGTAGATGGAGGTGAAGTGAAATTGACAAGCAAAGTTATTTGTGGTAAACCTAAAACAAGAACACCGCTATTAACCAGCGACATTACAACGCTTATAACCTATCCACAGTGGGTGCCACCTCCCAGTATTGTTTCCAAAGAAATTTTACCTGCCGTAAAAAAGAATCCGGGTTATTTAGCAAAAAAGGGCTTTAGCCTGGTTGATTCAAAAGGTAATGAAATTGACCCCTACACGGTCGATTGGTCCAAGTACAGCAAAGGCATTCCATATAGAATTGTGCAGGGTAGTGGCGATGATAATGCACTTGGAATCATGAAGTTTGTTTTCAGCAATAAATATTCTGTGTACTTACATGATACAAACCAGCGATACTTATTTGGTAATTCCATGCGGTCATTAAGCCACGGTTGCGTAAGGGTGCAGGATTGGGAGAAACTTGCCTACTATATTCTACGCAACGATAGTCTTAATGCAAAAAATGGCAACTATACCAAGGCCGATTCTGTAAAAACATGGCTGGAGAAAAAGCAAAAGCGAAATATCGCCGTGAGAAACAAAATTCCTGTATACATCCGTTATTTGACCTGCGAAGGGCAAAATGGAAAAATTGTTTTTTTTGATGATATATATGCCGAAGACAAGTACCTCCGGGAGAAATATTTTGCTTCCAAATAGGATAGAAAGTTGGCAAAGACATAAACGAAATCAGTGGGTTTGCCTTCGAGCTGCCCAACTCCTCCCAAAGTGGTGAATACTAGGTAAATAATTTATTTCAGGATATTGAACTTACCAGTTATTTTTGTCCAGTTTTAAACCAAACTATCTCTTTATGAAGAAGATACTCTTTGCATTATTTGCATTGTACTTGCTTGTTCCGGCCACATTTGGTCAAGATGACGAAATTAGACCCAAAGCGATTGGGATAAGTTTTTTCATGAATGACTTTTTAACTCCCTCCAGAATTAGAAGCACTTCTCTTAGTTCAGTAATAAGTAGTAAGCAGTTTGCAAAGTTCAATGAAATGACTCCGGGCTTAGCAGTGACTTATTTTAAAGGTATAAGAAAGCATATTGATTTTGCCGCTACTTTAGGTGGGTCTTTTGTTAGATATCCAATGACAGGCAAAACTTTCACAAACGATAATTTTTTGCTGGAGTCTAATGCTTCCATGCATCTTAAAATGGTTTCTGAAAAATATTGGGTTCAGCCATACATTTCGTTAGGTATAGGTGCTCATAAATATCTTAACTATTATGGCGCCTTTTTGCCACTTGGATTAGGTTTGAAAGTGAACTTCTTTGATGACGCACATTTGTTTATCAATTCTAATTACCGTGTGCCAGTTACTACCGAAACTGCTAATTATCATTTACAACATAGCATAGGTTTGGCAGGAAGAATTGGTAAGAAAAAAGAACCAGTTGTTATCCCACCACCACCTCCACCGCCACCAGTTGATACAGATGGTGATGGTATCATTGACAATCTTGATAAATGCCCTACTGTAAAAGGTATTGCCAAATATGATGGCTGTCCAATACCAGATACCGATAAGGATGGCATTAATGATGAAGAGGATAAATGCCCTACTGTTCCGGGCCTTGCCCGCTACCAGGGTTGTCCAATACCTGATACCGATAAGGATGGTATTAATGATGAAGAAGACAAATGTCCAACTGTTCCTGGCGTAGCCCGTTACCAGGGTTGTCCTATACCAGATACTGACGGTGATGGTGTAAACGATGAAGAAGATAAGTGTGTAACTATACCTGGCCCAAGAGAAAATCAAGGTTGCCCCATCATTCCTGAAGAAATTAAGAAAAGAGTAAATGTGGCAGCTAAGAATATCCTGTTTGTAACAGGTAGTGCTAAATTGCAGGCTAAGTCATACAAGGGATTGAATGACGTTGTGAAAATCATGCAGGAGAATCCGGGAATGAGTCTTGCAATTGATGGCCATACAGATAATGTTGGTACAGAAGAAAGTAATCAAACTTTGAGTGATAATAGGGCGGCTTCTGTAAAAGCATATCTTGTTAGCAAAGGAATAGATGAAAGTAGAATTACAGCCATCGGCCATGGTGAAATGGTGCCAATTGCAGATAACAAAACTGCTGCTGGTCGTCAGCAAAACCGCCGTTCAGAATTGAACTTGAGTTATTACAAATAAACACATGAGAAATACACAAAATGCCCCGGTGACGGGGCATTTTTTATTTATAGAAGCCTAGTAAATAAAAAGTTCATTATTTCTAAAGTCTGTTTTCATTCCCATTTCTTCAAACTTATCCACAGATAGAATTCCGAAATATCGACCCCATTGATTTCGGCCTTTTTCCCTTACCTTTGCGCCTCCAAAACCATAGGGTTTTATTATTGAATTAAACAACTGAAAATAAAGCAGTCATGGCAGACTTAAAATTTCAAAGAAACTTTGGTATTGCAGCACATATTGATGCGGGCAAAACTACAACGACGGAACGTATCCTTCGTTATACTGGTATGATTCACCGCATTGGTGAAGTACACGATGGTGCGGCTACCACCGACTGGATGGAGCAAGAAAAAGAAAGAGGTATCACTATTACTTCTGCTGCCGTTAGCTGCCAGTGGAATTTCCCAACTATTAAGGGTAAAGAATCTGCTGATACTAAAAAATATTCGTTCAATATTATCGATACTCCAGGTCACGTTGACTTTACCGTAGAGGTAGAACGTTCCATGAGAGTATTGGACGGTTTGATCGCTTTGTTCTCTGCTGTTGATGGTGTAGAGCCGCAATCTGAAACTGTATGGCGCCAGGCAAATCGTTATGGTGTTCCACGTATCGGCTTTGTAAATAAAATGGATCGTTCCGGTGCTGACTTCCTGATGGTGGTTAAGCAAGTAAAAGAAATGCTCGGTTCTAAAGCAGTTCCATTACAGTTGCCAATTGGTGCAGAAGATGATTTTAAAGGTGTGGTTGACTTAATCAAAATGAAAGGTATCATCTGGCACATGGAAACAGAAGGTATGACTTTCGACGAAATAGAAATTCCTGCAGATATGCTGGAAGAAGCAAAAGAATGGAGAGCTAACCTGGTAGAAGCCGTTGCAGAATATGATGATAAGTTGATGGAGAAGTTTTTTGAAAACCCAGATAGCATTAGTGAAGATGAGATACATGAAGCGGTACGTAAGGCGACCGTTGATCTTACCATCGTTCCAATGATGTGTGGTTCTTCATTTAAGAACAAAGGAGTACAAACTGCACTGGATGGTGTATGTCGTTACCTGCCTTCCCCGATCGATATTCCTGATACCATAGGTACTAACCCGGATACTGGTGAACAAGAGACAAGAGCAGCAGATCCTAAAGCGCCGTTTGCAGCATTAGCATTTAAGATCATGACCGATCCTTTTGTGGGTCGACTTGCATTCTTCCGGTGCTATTCTGGTCATTTGGATGCTGGTTCTTATGTATTAAATGTAAGAAGTGGTAAGAAAGAACGGATCAGTCGTATCATGAAGATGTTTGCTAACAAGCAGAACCCAATCGATTTCATCGAAGCAGGAGATATTGGAGCGGCAGTTGGATTTAAAGAAATTAAAACGGGTGATACATTGTGTGATGAAAATCATCCGATCACCCTGGAGAATATGTTTATTCCAGAACCCGTTATCGCCGTAGCTATTGAGCCGAAAACTCAGGCCGACGTTGATAAAATGGGTATGGCTATTGCAAAACTGGTGGAAGAAGATCCTACACTTCGTGTAAATACAGATGAAGAAACAGGACAAACTATCCTTCGTGGAATGGGTGAGTTGCATTTGGAGATCATCATCGACCGTATGCGTCGTGAATTTAAAGTAGAAGTTAACCAGGGTGCACCACAGGTTGCATATAAAGAAGCTTTCAATACTACTGTTCAACATCGGGAGACATTGAAGAAACAAACTGGTGGTCGTGGTAAATTCGCCGACATCCAGTTTGAACTTGGGCCAGTTGATGCAGAATGGAAAGCAGAAAATCCTGATAAATCATACCAGTTTGTAAATGGTTTGTTCGGAGGATCAATTCCTAAAGAATTCGTTCCTGCTATCACTAAAGGATTTGAGCAATCAATGACCACAGGTGTATTAGCAAGCTACCCGGTTGACAACATGAAGATCCGTGTATTCGACGGTAGCTTCCACGCAGTTGACTCTGATGCGATGTCATTTGAATTGTGTGCTAAACAAGGTTTCCGTGAAGCAGCTAGAAAAGCAAAACCAGTTTTGCTGGAGCCGATCATGAAAGTAGAAGTTATTACTCCTGCACAATACATGGGAGATGTGACCGGTGACTTGAACCGTCGTCGTGGTATGATGGAAGGGATGGATACCCGTGCCGGTGCAGAGGTTATCAAAGCCAAAGTTCCATTGAGTGAAATGTTTGGTTATGTGACCCAACTTCGTTCATTATCTTCAGGCCGTGCATCTTCTACCATGGAGTTTTCACATTATGCGCCAGCACCAAACAATATCGCTGAAGAAGTGATAGCAAAAGTGAAAGGCAAAGTGAGTGCTTAATTTTCTAATTCATTTTATTCAACCCGTCCCGATAATATTGGGACGGGTTTTTTCTTTCAAACAACTTAACTCAAATCAACTCATTTTTACCTTCGTGGCACTGTGTTTGCATTTTATTGCGGGAAATTGCCCCGTTTTTAAGATTTCAATTCTATGCCGGCCTTGAGCTGATATGAAAAACACAATGTTCTATGGTTAAGGACTCAATTATGTTGAGTCCTTTTTTTATTAGATCCAGTTCAGTTTGATATTACTGATTTTCTTTTCTTCCAATAGCTTTTTTATACATCGCAGTTCTTTTACATGAGAAAGAATTTTCGTTTCATGTGTTTCCACATACATACGTTTGAATAAATGCCAGCTTCCGGTGCTAATTACCTTTTTTAGAATTTCAATTTCAGCACCTTCTACATCCAGTTTTATTAAATCAACTTTCTTGTTTAGTTGTTGCATGAATGCTACGAGGTCAATTACTTCTATTGTTTGCGTTTTTGAAATATTAATATTCTTTTTATCTGCAATGATGGAAGAGCCTACAGTAAAGCTTGTTTCTTTCCCGGTAGAATTTTTATGAGCATATAAATGTAGAACAGTTTCTTTATCCCAAACGCCTTTTTGAATAAGTGTTATGTTCTTTTTGTTGCCACAGCGTTGTTGTAATTTTTCAAAAGCAATAGGGTCTGGTTCAAATGCAATTATGGTAGCTCCGGTTGATGCAAGCATTTTAGAAATATGACCCACATTAGCTCCGCAATCAATTACAATAGAGTTTTTCCCAAGCCTAAACCAATCGGGGATGAGTTTGATGTAGCTAATGCCTGTTGCCCCGGCATTCAGAAATTTTCTTTTTAGTAGTGCTGTATTCATAAGTAATACCAATGAAAATGAACTTTGATCGTCACAAATTTATTTATACTAATTACGATTATTGCTCAAAGGATTTTTAAATATAAATGGAATCCCTCCTAATGAACAAATAACTGTAACTATATAAAATATCATGCTTAGCATAAAAGCATTGTGTTGACCCTGCAATCCAAGTCCTGCATATTTTGCACCTTCAATAATCACAAACTCTCTTATACCTAATCCTCCACCAACAGATATTGGAAGTACTGAAGCAATTGCTGCTATAAGAAAAATAAAAATATAACTGCTTATACCTTCATTAATATTCAATGCGAATAAAATAAAATACACACAAAGCAATACACTAAGTTGTACTACAGCACCCAATAAAAAAGTAGGCCAATAGCTCTGTAAGAAAGAAGGAAAAACTTTTTTGATGATAAAATACAGAACGGGTAGGGCTGCCATAGCTCCAGTTATTAGTAAAATAGTTATCCATCTTTCTTTCACAACAAAAAAACTGAAAATCGCAACAATCAATCCCAAAGAAAGCAGGCCGCTAAACCGGTCCAGTAAAATCGCTGCCGTTGTTTTTTTATATGGAACAGTAAATCTCTTAGAGAGTAACATTACCTTGTACGCATCTCCGGTGATAGCACCGGGTAGAAATAGGTTATAAAACATTCCCAGCCAATAAAGCTTTACATTTTGCCAGTAGGCGAGGGTAAGGCCGATATTCTTAAAATAGATATTTAGTCTTACTGATGCTATGAGCTTTGACAAAGTATAGATGAGAAATGCAGCTAAAAGCCAGCTCCAATCAGCCTTTCGTAAAATTCCGAAGGCATCGACAAAGTCGATTTTTGAGAAAACGTACCAGAGACAGGCTATTGTAACCCCAATTTTCAGTAGCAGTTTCAAGTACCTTAAAACTCCCGGTTTTGCATTAGTAGAAGTCTCCATTGAAGCCGTTAAGTTAAGCCTGAAAGTCAATCAACTATGCAGAAATTAGACTTTTAATAATAAGTTTGTCCACAGGCTAAAAATTCTTTCCCAACTATTTGGAAGGTATGCCCTGCAACCCTACCTTTGCACTCCCAAAAGAAAATTGGGTATTCACATCTGGTAGATAAATCTGCAGAGAAAATCGTAAAAACAGTACGCAGTACTGGTGCAGTAGTAACAGGACCAATTCCTTTACCTACTCGTCGTAAAATATTTACTGTATTGCGTTCACCACACGTTAATAAGAAAAGCCGTGAGCAGTTCCAGTTAGCTACGCATAAGCGTTTGCTGGATATCTACACCTCTTCTTCAAGAACGGTGGATGCATTAAGTAAGTTGGATTTGCCAAGTGGCGTTGAAGTAGAAATCAAAGCGTAGTACCTCCGGCCTGTTAAGGGTTGAAGGGAAAAAGTTCTTATAAATTAAAACATTGCTATCTCTCAATCGAAGTTGTCAGCCTCAAAACTAACAGCAAAGAAAAAAGAGCTCTGGCTGATAAACATAAAACAAGCCATTCAGGGTTTGTTTACTGCCGGTACTTCCCCATAAAGGAAAAGGTCGGTGGCAAACGGGGATTGAAGTGCCTTGGTTCGTGTCTCCACGAAACAAGACATTGTCCCAATAACCTTGCAGGCACAAACAGTACAACCATGAAAGGTATTATTGGGAAAAAAATTGGGATGACCAGCATCTTCGATTCCACAGGTAAACAAACCGCCTGTACGATTATTGAAGCTGGTCCATGTGTAGTTACCCAGGTTAAAACAATTGAATCTGACGGGTACAATGCACTTTCACTTTCTTTGGGTGATAAAAAAGAAAAACACTCTACTAAGTCTGAAGTTAATCACTACGCAAAAGCACAGACTGCACCAAAGAAATTCACTAAAGAATTCCGCAACTATTCTCTCGAAAAAAATATTGGAGAAACTATTACACTTGACATTTTCGCTGAAGGCGATTCTGTTGAAGTAGTAGGCACCACCAAGGGTAAAGGTTTTCAGGGTGTTGTAAAACGCCACGGTTTCCATGGTGTTGGTCAACAATCTCACGGTCAGCATGACCGTCAGAGAGCACCAGGTTCATTGGGTAACTCATCTGATGCTGCCCGTGTTATGAAAGGTATGAAGATGGCTGGCCGCATGGGTAACGACCGTGTTAAACTAAAGGGATTGAAAGTGGTAAAGATCTTTGCTGAGAAGAATTACATTCTTGTTAGTGGCTCTGTACCCGGTTATAACGGTTCAATTGTTTTAATTCAGAAATAAGGATTTTGGAACGCTGTTCCTAATCTAAAAAGATAAGAAAATGAAAGTTGAAGTTTTAAATACAAAAGGAAAAGCTACAGGCAGATCGGTAGAGCTACCGGAAGAAATTTTCGGAGCTGAACCAAACAATCATGTTATCTACCTGGCAGTAAAACAATACCTGGCTGCACAACGTCAGGGTACACACAAAGTAAAGACCCGTGCCGAAGTACAAGGTGCAAGCCGCAAGCTGCATCGTCAAAAAGGTACTGGTGGTGCCCGTAAAGGAAATATCAGAAACCCTTTATACAAGGGTGGTGGTACCATCTTTGGTCCAAAACCACACTTATACGATTTCAAATTGAATCGTAAAGTGAAAGATCTCGCAAAAATTTCTGCATTGTCTTACAAAGCAAAAGAAAATGCCATTGTAATAATAGAAGATATAACAATGGATTCTCCTAAGACCAGAACTTTTGTTGACATCTTAGGTAATCTAAAAATGGCTGATAAAAAGATCATGTTCATTCAGCCGGAGTACAATGCTAATGTAGAATTGTCTTTACGTAATGTGCCTTCAGTATTAGGTATGTTGCTGAGCGACATCAACACTTACGACATCGTAAACTCTGAAATATTAGTATTAACTGAAAGTGCAGCAAAGATTTTTGCTGATGATGAAAAAGCAGAGGCTTAATTAAAAATTTAAAGAACAAGCAATGAAACCTTCTGATATTTTAATAAAACCCATTTTGACTGAAAAGGCAAATGCACAGCAAGAATCTTTGCGTCGCTATGCTTTCAAAGTGGCAAGAAAAGCAAATAAACTGGAAATCAAAAAAGCAATCGAAAGCTTTTATGGCGTAACAGTTACTGATGTAAATACTTCAGTAGTTCCAGGTAAAAATAAAAGCCGCTTTACAAAAGCTGGTGTAATCTCAGGTCGCAAGCCTGCTTACAAAAAAGCATTTGTAACTGTAGCTGAGGGAGAGAATATTGATCTGTATTCAAACATCTAACCCTATTTAATGAATGGCTTCAACAGCCGCTAATGTTGAACTAAAAAAACGAATTGAACAATGGCATTAAGAAAATTTAAACCGATTACTGCAGGAACCCGTTGGAGAATTGGTAATGCGTATGCAGAGGTAACTACGAATGTTCCTGAAAAAAGCTTAGTAGAAGCAAAACCCAGAACTGGTGGTCGTAACTCTTCAGGTCATTTGTCTATGCGCTACAGAGGTGGCGGACACAAAAAGAAGTATCGTATAATCGACTTCAAAAGAAATAAAGCTGGTGAAGCAACAGTAGAATCAATTCAGTATGATCCAAATCGTACTGCATTTATTGCACTCGTTGTTTATGCTGATGGCGAGAAGCGTTATATCCTTTCTCCGCAAGGATTGGAAGTTGGCGCTAAAGTAGAAGCCGGTGCTGAAGTGGCTCCTGAAATTGGTAATGCTTTACCAATGAAGAATATGCCGCTTGGTACTAACGTTCACAATATTGAAATGCAGCCTGGTCAGGGTGGTAAATTAGCCCGCAGTGCAGGTTCTTCAGCTCAGCTGACGAACAAAGAAGAAAAATATGCTATCCTTAAAATGCCTTCTGGCGAGTTAAGAAAAGTATTGGTTAATTGCTACGCAACAGTTGGTGTAGTTAGCAATAGTGACCACTTCTTACAAAGCATGGGTAAAGCCGGACGTAACAGGTGGAAAGGTATCAAACCAAGAAACCGTGGTGTAGCGATGAACCCAGTAGATCATTCTAGAAATGGTCAGTATTCAAGAGGTCTGAAAACCAGAACTAAAGGAAAAGGAAGCGATAAAATGATTATCCAGCGTAAGAACGGAAACAAGCTGGCTAAATAATAATAACTAACTAATACAACGATACAAACATGGCTCGTTCGATTAAAAAAGGTCCTTATATAGCTACTCATCTTGATAACAAGGTGACTGCTATGAATGACGGTAAAAACAAGAAAGGTGTTATTAAGACATGGAGCCGTCGCTCTACTATCTCACCTGACTTTGTAGGTCACACATTTGCGGTGCATAATGGCAACAAATTTATTCCTGTATACGTAACGGAATTTATGGTTGGTCATAAGCTAGGTGAATTTGCGCCTACCCGCCAGTTCAAAGGACACTCTAAAAAAGAAGGTTAATAAAGAAATTAAATAAAATGGAAGCAGTAGCTAAACTGAGAAACTATCCGACATCACCCCGCAAAATGCGTTTGCTGGCTGACCTCATCCGTGGCCAGAAAGTTGAAAAAGCATTGGCTGAGTTGGAACATAACGCAAAACACCCTGCAGTTCCTTTGCGCAAACTGGTATTGAGTGCTATCAGTAACTGGAAGCAAAAGAATGATGGTGGTGATGAAAGCCAACTGGTGGTGAAAACCATTTTTGTTGATGGTGCAAGAACATTGAAAAGAATGCGCCCTGCTCCGCAAGGTCGTGGATACAGAGTTCGCAAAAGAAGCAATCATGTAACTGTGATTGTTGATACTAAAGCAGATTCACCAGCAACGAAAGGTAAAACTGCCGTTAAAGAGGGAGCAAAAACAAATAAAATAACTACTAATAACGCATAAAAATGGGTCAAAAAGCAAATCCGATTGGTAATCGATTAGGCATCATCCGTGGTTGGGAATCTAACTGGTTCGCAACGAAAAAAGATTATGCCGGCAAACTAATCGAGGATCATAAGATCAGAACTTATTTGAATGCCCGTATCAATAAGGGCGGTATCTCTAAGATCGTTATCGAGAGAACATTAGGTAAGCTGATCATTACGATTCATACATCTAAGCCTGGTATCATTATCGGTAAAGGTGGCGGAGAGGTTGATCGTATCAAAGAAGAGTTGAAGAAATTGACTGGTAAAGATGATGTGCAGATCAACATTCTTGAAATACGTCGTCCGGAATTAGAATTTTAAGAGAGCTACTAAAATGGCGATCGCTTCTTCACTTCGTATGGGTGCAGAAGGTATTAAAGTAAAATTGAGCGGACGTTTGAATGGTTCTGAGATTGCCCGTAGTGAAGAATTCAAACAAGGCCGTGTGCCGTTGCATACTTTCCGTATGGATATTGATTATGCCAATGTGTTTGCACAAACTGTATATGGCAAAATTGGTATCAAAGTATGGATCTGTAAAGGTGAAGTTCTTACTAAGAGAGATTTGAATCCAAACATCATAGCAGGTGGTGGTAAGAATGAAGGTGGAGCACAAGGTGGTGGCGACCGTAGGGATGATAGAAGAGGTGGTGGAGATCGTCGTGATGACAGAAGAGGCGGCGGCGGTGGAGACAGAAGAAGCGGTGGTGGTCGTGGTGGAGAAAGAAGAAATTAATTTTGAAACAAGAATCAAGTAACTAGAAATTTTATACAATGTTACAACCGAAAAGATCGAAGCACAGGAAAATGCAACGGGGCCGTATGAAAGGCGATGCTAAAAGAGGCACTACCATTTCCTTTGGTTCATTTGCTTTGAAAGCATTAGAAAGTCATTGGATTACTGACCGTCAGATTGAAGCTGCCCGTCAGGCATTAACCCGTGAAATGAAAAGAGAAGGTAATGTTTGGATCCGCATTTTCCCTGACAAACCAATTACTGCAAAACCTGCAGAGGTGAGAATGGGTAAAGGTAAAGGTAATCTGGAGTTCTGGGCTGCTGTAGTAAGACCAGGACGTATCATGTTTGAGATCGACGGAGTAGACGAGAAAGTTGCCCGTGCTTCTTTAGCATTAGCCGCTGGTAAGTTACCGATCAAAACAAAGTTCATAGTACGTCGTGACTTGGTTACAGCGTAATAATTTAATAAATCGAATACGATGTCAAAGAAATCTGATTTTGTAAAAAGCATTCACGGGATGAATGAGCAGGACCTGAAGGCCCGCCTTGAAGAAGACAAACAACGTTTGAAAAAACTGGAGTTTGCCCATACTATTTCTCCCCTGGAGAACCCGATGACCATCCGCGGCTTACGCAGGGATGTAGCTCGTCTGATAACGGAATTGAAGTTAAAGCAACAGCAAGCATAATAAAGCGAATACAATGGAAGCAAGAAATTTAAGAAAGACCAGAACAGGTGTTGTTACCAGCAACAAAATGGCTAAGACTATTACTGTTGCCGTTGAGAGAAAAGTAAAGCACCCTATCTATGGTAAGTTTGTAAAAAAGACTACCAAGTTCCATGCGCATGATGATAAGAACGAATGCAGCATTGGTGATGTGGTAAAAATCATGGAAACCCGTCCGCTTAGCAAAACAAAGCGTTGGAGATTGGTGGAAGTGGTAGAGAAAGTTAAATAAGATAGGTACGAGTCGTGAGTTTAGAGTTACGAGTCGTTGCCGAAAGATTAATAAACGTTTTAACTGCTCAATTCGCCAATGACGAAAAGAGCTAAAAGCAAAATAAAATGATTCAGCAAGAAAGCCGGTTAAATGTTGCGGACAACAGTGGTGCCAAAGAGGTGCTTTGTATCCGTGTACTCGGTAATAGCGGTCAGCGTTATGCAAGAATTGGCGATAAAATAGTAGTAACAGTTAAGGATGCAATTCCTGCCGGCGGTATCAAAAAAGGTACAGTAGCTAAAGCAGTAATTGTTCGTACTACTAACAAATTACGTCGTAAAGATGGTTCTTATATCCGTTTCGATGATAATGCAGTAGTGATATTGAACCAGGCAGATGAGCCTCGTGGTACCCGTATTTTTGGGCCAGTGGCAAGAGAGCTCCGTGATAAAGGCTACATGAAAATTATTTCATTGGCTCCGGAAGTTCTTTAAGAACAAGTGCTGAGCAGCGAACAGAACGATGAAGAGTGCGACGCAACGAAGATGATAGTAGTACTGAAGCTGGAAACAAAAAAAGTAAATCATTCCGCAAAATCGGAGTAAAGAATAAAAAATGAAAGCAAGATTTAAACCCAAGTACAACATCCGCAAAGGAGACAGTGTAGTGGTTATTACCGGTGATGATAAAGCATTGGATAAACCCCGCATTGTAAAAGAAGTATTGGTAGAAGATGCTAAAGTGATAGTTGAAGGTGTAAACATCATTACCAAGCATACTAAACCTTCTGCACAAAACACTAAAGGTGGTATTGTAAAGAAAGAAGCACCTATCCACATTAGTAATGTTATGCTTTGGGATGCTGCACAAAAAACAGGTGCAAAAATTTCAAGAGTAAGAACAGAAGGTAAAACTGAAAGGGTTTTTAAAATCAAAAAAACTCAGGGAGGTAAAAAATAATGAGCACAAAAAAATATACCCCAAGACTGGCAGACAAGTATACTAAAGAAGTTATACCTGCCTTGGTAAAAAAATTCAGTTACGACACGGTAATGCAGACTCCCCGTTTGGAAAAGATCTGTGTTAACCGTGGTGTAAACGGAGCTGTTACTGATAAAAAACTAGTAGATATTGCATTAGATGAGTTAACTACTATTACTGGTCAGAAAGCTGTAGCCACAATGTCTAAAAAAGACATCTCTAACTTTAAGTTGCGTAAAAACATGCCAATTGGCGCAAGAGTTACGCTTCGCGGAGTAAAGATGTATGAATTCTTAGATCGTTTGATCTCTGTGGCTTTACCCCGTGTTCGTGACTTTAAAGGTATCAACGAAAAATCATTTGATGGCCGTGGTAACTATACCATGGGTGTAACAGAACAGATCATTTTCCCTGAGATCGATATTGATAAAGTAAATAAAATTACTGGTCTTGATATCACTTTTGTAACAACTGCTGGTACAGATGAAGAAGCATACGAATTGTTGAAAGAACTGGGTATGCCTTTTAAAAATGCAGCAAAATCTATTTCAAACTAAATAAGAAATAATATAACATGGCAAAAACATCAATAAAAGCCAGGCAGAGAAAAAGAGAAAAGATGGTAGCCCAGCATGCAGCCAAAAGAGAAGAGTTGAAGAAAGCTGGCGACTGGAAAGCTCTTGACGATATGCCGAAAAATTCTTCTAAAGTTCGATTGAAAAATCGGTGTCAGTTAACAGGTCGTCCTAAAGGATATGTTCGCTACTTCGGTCTTTCAAGAATTATGGTGAGAGATATGGCATTGAATGGAAAAATTCCAGGATTGAAAAAAGCTAGCTGGTAATTCAGCAACTATAACTGGCTGCTCCGGCAGCGAGAATAGAAACAAAATTTTGAACTGATTTAATTAGATATAACATGGTAACAGATCCTATAGCAGATTTTTTGACAAGAATTCGTAACGCACAGATGGCAGGCCATCGTGTAGTGGATATTCCTGCTTCTAATCTTAAGAAGCGTATGACAGAAATTCTGTACGCTCAGGGATATATTCTGAAGTACAAAGCTTTGAAGTATGATGCTGCTACTAAACAGCCTGCTATACAAAGTATGGAAAGAGTTAGCCGTCCTGGTTTGCGCCAGTATGCTTCTCCTGCAGAATTTCGCAGAGTAAAGAATGGTTTAGGTGTTGCAATTTTGTCTACTTCTAAAGGAGTAATGACAGATAAAGATGCAAAGGTGCAGAATGTAGGTGGTGAAGTTCTTTGCTACATCTATTAAGTGAATAAGAAAAGTTGCTGATACATTAAGCTGAAACTATACTAAGCTGACCGGTCGGTAACAATTAAAAATAAAAGATAAACTAAGTAATTATGTCTCGTATAGGAAAGACAATGTGGTTACTGTTAAAGGACCAAAAGGCGAATTGAAACAAGCTATTGACCGTGATATTACTGTAGAAGTAAAAGATGGTACAATCACTTTTGCCCGCCCTACAGATCAAATTCGTCACCGTGCATTGCATGGTTTGTATCGTTCATTAGTTTCAAACCTTGTAAAAGGTGTTACTGATGGATACGAAAGAAAATTAGAATTAATTGGTGTGGGTTTTAAAGCAGCTAACCAGGGCAATGTACTGGATCTTGCTTTAGGATATTCTCACAACATCATATTCGAAGTGCCGAAAGAAATTAAAGTGGCTACTGCACAGGAGAAAGGACAAAATCCGATTATTACTCTTGAAGGTATCGACAAGCAATTAATAGGGCAGGTAGCTGCTAAATTAAGAAGCTTGCGTAAGCCAGAGCCGTACAAAGGAAAAGGTGTTCGTTATGTTGGAGAAGTGGTACGTAAGAAAGCAGGTAAAGCCGCTGGTAAATAATTAAGTAAAGTATGACCTTGGCAGAATCAAGGTTCAAAAAATAAAAGAGATGAATCCAAAAGTTAAATCACAAAGAAGACAAAACATCCGCTATCGTATTCGCCGCAAGATTGGCGAAGGATCGGCTGCTAAGCCAAGGTTGTCTGTTTTCAGAAGCAACACTGATATCTATGTTCAATTGATCGATGATGCAAATGGTCAAACATTAGCAGCAGCTTCTTCAAAAGACAAAGAGATCAAAGCTCAAACAGCTAACAAGGTTGATAAGAGCAAAATGGTAGGAGAGGCAATTGCAAAGAAAGCTGTTGCTCTTGGAATCCAGGATGTAACTTTTGACCGTGGTGGTTATTTATATCATGGCCGTGTGAAGTCTGTAGCTGACGGTGCAAGAGAAGGTGGTCTGAAATTTTAAGA
>LNFJ01000142.1 GCA_001464625.1 Bacteroidia bacterium Ga0077558
AATGCAGATTGTTTCCATGGCATCTACCCGCATTTTATGGATGGCAGAACTGGTAAAACAATCAAATTCGACCGATTAGATGATGGTGCAGATATTGTAGAAACCAGTTATTTGCTAATGGGCTTTTTATGTGCCAGGGAATATTTTACAGGTAACACTCCAAGAGAAGTTTATCTGCGAAAAAGAATCAATCAAATGTGGGGAGCCGCCAATTGGAAATGGCATACCAACAACGAAAAAAAATTATACTGGCATTGGAGTCCAACGAATGGGTTTGATATGAACTTTCCGGTGTGGGGCTATAATGAATGTTTGATCACCTATATAATGGCAGCTTCTGCACCTAATCCTGCCAAAGCAATTCCTAAGGAAGCATACGATGGTACCTGGGTCGGAAGTTTTGGTTTTAAAAATGGAAGAGAATACTATGGATATAAATTACCGCTCGGTAATTATGACAAAGACAAGGGAGGCCCTTTATTTTTTAATCAGTATACTTTTCAGGGTATAGATCCGAATGGATTAATTGACTCTCTTGGCAATGATTATTTTTTACAAGGGAAAAATCACACCCTTATCCATAGAGAGTATTGCATAGAAAATCCAAAAGGCTTTAAAGGATATAGTGATAAAGTTTGGGGTCTTACAGCAGGCGATAGTTACAAAGGCTATGTAGCACACAGTCCCGAAAATGACAGAGGTGTAATACAACCAACGGCCGCTATATCATCAATGCCATATACTCCCAAAGAGAGTATGGAAGCTTTGCGCCATTTTTATTATAATCTTGGTGATAAAATATGGAGCAAGTATGGATTTGTAGATGGATTCAGTATTCATCATAACTGGTATGCAAAAAGCCATTTAGCTATCGACCAGGGTCCAATCATCACCATGATTGAAAATTACAGAACAGGATTATTATGGAAACTGTTTATGAAAATACCTGATGTGCAAAATGGATTAAAGCGGCTAGGTTTTTCCAGCCCATATTTTAGTAAGTGAGCAAACTCTTTATCATATTAAAACTGTGCTGCTTTATAATAATCAGCAATTCATCAATTGCACAATCAGTAACTGATACATCTTTTATTCGAAGTAAGATCAGGGGCTTGTTAACAGGCACATTGTTGGGCGATGCATTGGGAGGCCCAATAGAATTTCAAGGTCATCCGGAAATACAGGCAACACCCAATCCGCCAAAACTATGGACAGATACAACCGATATTATTAACAAAGAGGCGTTAATAGCAGCTGCCAATAGAATTTATTTTAGAGAGTTTAAATATTTGCGGCCCGTACCCGAACCCTATGGGCATTGGGGTATTAATGCTGCAGCAGGAACTGTGACAGATGACAGCCGTCATAAAATTATCTTCATGCAATTTTTGCGAAACGCATTACAACAAAATAAATTTCCTGCAACTGATAAGCAATACGCAAAAGCATATTTAAATTGGAGTAGTTCAAATACTATTAAAACACATGCAGGTTATGATACATTAGTAAAGCAATGGCTTGATGAGTCATACAAATGCATCAACTGGATGTTGGGCAGCAGAAAAAATGGCGAGGCTTATCCACCAGAAAGATTGTGGAATGCACTACCTACCTGCTATGGGCAAATGGCTTTGTTGCCAATTGCAGCTATTTATCCTGGCGAACCAGAGAAAGCCTATTTTTCATCTTATTCATTAGCATGGTTTGAAAACGGGTTCGCAAAAGATATGATTTCCGCCATCAACGCAGGATTGGCAAAAGCATTAGTACTTAATCCCTCCCGCATGACGAATGAAGAGTTATGGAATGAAGTTATACATACCATACAATCAACGGACCCTTATGCTTACAATAAAGTTCCGTGGAGCGAACGGGCTGTTAACCGGTGGATGAATCTCGTTGATCTATATGTGAAACAAGCAACAGGTTCCCCTGCAAAATTATTTGCACTACTGGAAAAAGAATTTATGTATACTACCAAATGGGAAGCACAAGTGCCATTTGTAGTTATTTTTTCCTGTCTGAAAATTTGTAATTACGACCCATTGGCTGCATTACAGCTAAGCATTGAGTGGGGGTGGGATCATGATAGCTATGCACAATTGCTGGGCGCATTTATTGGAGCTATTTATGGCGCTGAAATCTTTAATGCTACAATGCAGTCAACGGTTGTAAAAAGACTGTCGTTAGATTATGATGAAAGTGTAGATGAATGGGTAAATACATTGATGAAGGTTCAACAGCTGGGGAAGAAGAAAGAGCTATTCAAGGCGAATTGATTTGAAAACAAAAAGCGACGTTTTTAATTAAGCGATTAAAAAAATATAATATAAAAATTGCATACAATGAATAGACAAGAATTTTTACAATCCACAGCCATGGCAGGTGCAGCGGTATTACTTTCTTCGCTGGAAAGCTGGGCTATAACTACCCCGGATAAAAAATTAAGAGTAGCCGTTATCGGTTGCGGCAGTGTGAGCAATCGGTATATACCACAACTATTATCCTCAAAGATGATAGAAGTAGTAAGCCTCTGTGATATAAAACCAGAAAGAGCCGTAGCTCAAAACAAGCAATACAATGTAAATGCAAAAACCTATGCCAATATAGATGAAATGCTGAAAGGCGTTCCGTTTGATATGATGGTAACGTTAACGGATATGCAGATACATGGCGCATTAAATAAAAAAGCGTTGCTGGCTGGTAAACATGTGTGGAGCGAAAAGCCCATGGCTAATACCTATGCCGAAGGAAAAGCATTATTGGATTTAGCCAAAAGTAAAAAACTTCGTTTATGGGGTGCACCAGCTGTGGTAAATTCGCCGCAATTTGCATTTATGAGCAAACAAATTCAGGAAGGAAAACTAGGCAGAGTATCCAGTGCCCACGGACAGTATGGACATACTGGTCCTACCTGGTCATCTTTTTTTTATGAAAAAGATGGAGGCAGTATGCCCGACCTTGGAGTTTACAACATGGCAACGTTAACTGGTTTGTTGGGTCCGGCCCGAAGTGTGATGGCTATGACGAGTATAGTAAATCCCGAACGTACCATTGATGAAAAAGGAAAAATTAAAGTAGTGGCAGAAGATAATGCTCATGTTTTATTGGAACATGATAAAGGAGTTATCAGCCATGTAATGTGTGGCTTCTGTTATTTTGATCCGCACGGACATGAAGCGGGTAATCAAACATTGCATTCTATTCAAATTTATGGCGACTATGGAAACATGCGGTTGATTGGATATGATTGGGAAACAAATGGTGTGATGCTCGATGTGCATTGGGATAAGCCAGCAGAATTAATGTCAACTGATAAGGGTGGTTACGAGTGGCAGGAAGGTGCAAGAGTAACGGGTGAAAGTATTATTACTGGTATTGAACCAAAAATAAATGTTGAACATGCACTGCATGTATTAGAAATTATTGAAGCAGCCAGAAAATCGCAGGCTACCGGGCAGCGCATAAAATTGAAAAGCAAATTTCCGTTTCCGGTAATAAAATAATTTTATGTCTGATAATAACTACGATGCAATTGTAATCGGCTCCGGTATTACCGGCGGATGGGCTGCAAAAGAACTTTGCGAAAAAGGCTTAAAAGTTATTATGCTCGAACGGGGTAAAAATGTAGAACATATAAAAGATTATGTAAAAAGTAACGGCCATCCATGGGAGTTTGCTCACCGGGGAATGAAACCCACCACAAAAATGTTAGATGATTACCCGGTGCTGCAACGGGATTATCCATTGAATGAAAGAAATCTTGATTGGTGGGCCAATGAAAAAGATTCTCCTCTTACAGAAGTGAAAAGGTTTGATTGGTTTCGTGGTTATCAGGTAGGCGGTCGTTCATTGATGTGGGGAAGACAAAGTTACCGCTGGAATAAATGGGACTTTGAAGCCAATGCAAAAGATGGCATTGCAATTGACTGGCCGATACGCTATGATGAGTTAGCGCCGTGGTATAGTTATGTAGAAAAGTTTGCCGGCATCAGCGGCACAAAAGAAGGATTGGATGTGCTGCCGGATGGAGAATTTCTGCCTCCGATGCAAATGAATGCAGTAGAGAAAGATGTGGCGCAACGGATGAAGGAAATTTATAAAGGGAATCGACATTTAATCATTGGTCGCAATGCAAACTTAACAGTGCCGCATAATGACAGAACGAATTGCCAGTATAGAAATAAATGCTGGATGGGTTGTCCATTTGGTGGTTACTTCAGTACACAGTCTGCTACATTACCAGCAGCAATGAAAACGGGAAACTTAACATTGCGTCCGTTTAGCATTGTTACGAAAGTTATTTACGATAAGAATACAAAGAAGGCAACTGGTGTGGAAGTATTGGATGCCGAAACAAATAAGACCTATGTATACACTGCAAAAATTATTTTCTTAAATGCTTCTGCATTTAACAGCACCTGGATATTAATAAATAGTGCAACAGATATTTGGCCGGATGGATTGGGCAGTAGCAGTGGCGAATTAGGTCATAATGTAATGGACCATCATTTTAAAGCTGGTGCTAGCGGCAGAGTGGAAGGTTTTGAAGATAGATATTATTATGGCCATCGCCCCAATGGTGTAATTGTACCGAGGTATCAAAATGTGTACAATGATAAAAGAGATTATCTCCGCGGCTTTATGTACCAGGCAGGTGCTGAAAGAGGAAACTGGTTTCGGAATATGGCGGAGTTGAGTATCGGGGGCGATTTTAAAGATGCCTTATGCGAACCGGGTGAATGGACATTTGGAATGAATGCCTTTGGTGAAATGTTGGCCGACCATAGTAATAAAATTTCATTAGATAAAAATAAAAAAGATAAATGGGGGTTGCCAGTGCTGGCGGTTGATGTGGAGTTGAAAGATAATGAAAAAAAGATGCGGCAAAGTATGATGCAGGATGCTAAAGAAATGCTGGAAGCATGTGGAGTAAAAGAAGTAGCAACATGGGATAATGATTATGCTCCCGGTATGGGGATACATGAAATGGGAACAGCCAGAATGGGAAATGATGCAAAGACATCTGTGCTGAATGCACATAACCAGGTATGGGATGCCATGAATGTATTTGTAACCGATGGAGCTTGCATGACTTCTTCAAGTTGTGTAAACCCATCATTAACTTATATGGCATTAACGGCAAGGGCTTGTGATTATGCAGTAAATGAACTGAAAAAGCAAAACCTGTAGCATGGAAAGAAGAGAATTATTAAGAATGATTGCTTTAGCAACCGGGGCTGCGATGGTTGGTGGCGATGTGTTATTGTCTGGCTGTAAAAGCAATTCAAACGAGTCGATTTCGTTTTCAGGAAAAACAATTGCCCTGTTAGATGAAATTGGCGAAACGATCTTGCCCCGAACAAAAACTCCCGGTGCAAAAGATGTTGATATTGGAAAATTTATGCAAACGATGGTTACAGATTGCTATTACGCCAACGATCAGCAATTATTTATGAATGGGTTGGATGAACTGCTACAACAAAGCAAGCAGCAATTCAGTAAAAGTTTTATGGATTGCAGTACAGAACAAAAAACAGAGCTGATAAAGAAATTTGATTCAGCAGCCAAAGAGTACAACAATAAAAAATTTGCCTATGATGCGGAACGGAATAATAAAACAAAAGGAACATTGCAATATAAAAAAGATGAAATGCCCAATCATTGGTTTACCATGGTAAAGCAATTGACAATGTTGGGTTTCTTTACATCAAAGCAAGGAGCATCAGAGGCACTAAGATATATAGCAGTGCCCGGAAAGTACGAAGGCGATGTGCCTTATATAAAAGGAGGCCGGGCAATTTATCCTTGTTATTGATGAATAGCGAACAGAACCCCGAACGGAGCGTCGCAACGGAAGCTTAATCAGGGAACAAATGCTGGCAAACAAATAAATAAAAATGAAATTAGCAATTCTCGGTTCAGGATTTATTTCCCGTTTCTATGCGGATAGCTTAGTTGCGCAACGTAGAAAAGATATCATTGTATCTGTGTATAGTAGAACAGAAGCAAATGCAAAAAAGTTTGCCAACGATTACGGAGTTCCTCATTTTACAACAAGCATTCAAGATTGTGTAGCAAATAAAGAGGTGGATGCCGTCATCATCGGTTTATCAAATGATATGCACTTAGAAGCAGTGTTGGCTTGTGCCGCTGCAGGCAAACATGTACTATGCACCAAGCCATTGGGAAGAACTGCACAGGAAGCCATTCAAATGTTGCAAGCTGTTGATAAAGCAGGTGTAGTAGGCGGTTATTTGGAAGACTTATGTTACACTCCCAAATTTTTAAAATCGTTAGCCGCAGTAAAAGCAGGAAGTATAGGTGAAGTAATATGGACAAAAAGCAGAGAAACACATCCCGGTCCGCATAGTGATTGGTTTTGGGATAAAGAAAAATCGGGTGGCGGATGTATAATTGATTTGGGTTGTCATTGTGTAGAGATCAGCAGAAACTTTATTGGAAAAAATATAAAACCAGTGGAAGTGATGTGCTGGGCGGATACAAGAGTGCATCCAATTGATGCGGAAGATAATGCAGTGGGATTAGTGAAATATGAGAACGGTGCTATCGGTCAGTTTGAAGTAAGCTGGACTTTCAGAGGCGGAATGGATTTGCGGGATGAGGTGATGGGAACAGAAGGAACCATTTGGGCCAATAATTTTTTACGTACCGGATTTGAAATGTTTACGAGTGGTAAGAGCGGTGATTATATTGCAGAGAAGGCAGAGAGCAACAGCGGCTGGTTATTTCCGGTAGGCGATGAAGTACATGAGTTGGGGTATAGCCATATGTTTACGGATATGTTTAATGCGATTGATAATAAAGTGCAACCTGCCGAAACATTTTATGATGGCTATATTGTAAATGCAATTTTAGATGCTGCTTATCTTTCTGCTAAAACAAAAAACTGGGAGCCGGTGAGGATAGAAGACTGGAGAGGCGTTGCCGAAGAAAAAACAGAAAAGCAAATGACAAATTATGATGCAGATTATTATTTAATAAAAGAAGAAGTACTGCCTAATGGCGATAAGAAATATATTATTAAACATAAAATTACAGGTTCAATAGAAAGAAGATAATGAGTCAACTCAATAATAAAAATATAGTCATCATCGGTGGCACAACAGGCCTTGGCTTGTCTGCAGCAAAGGCTTTTATTGTGAGTGGTGCAAACGTAGTGGTGGTGGGAAGAAATGAAGAAAGTGTTGCCACAGCAAAAAATACGTTGGGTGGTAAAGCTGTTGCGCTAAGTGGTGATGCTACCCGGGAAACTACTGCGGCAAACGCAATTGAAACTTGTGTAAAAGAATTCGGAAGCTTCGATGGTCTTTATCATGTAGCAGGAGGTAGTGGCAGAAAAATGGGTGATGGTCCTTTGCATGAATTAACGTTGGAGGGTTGGAATAAAACGATGGAACTAAATCTCACCTCTTTGATGTTGAGCAATCAGGCTGCTATTAAAAAATTTTTAGCACTGAAAAAAGGCGGAACCATTTTAAATATGGGTTCTGTATTAGGTTATTCACCATCACCACAATTTTTTACCACTCATGCTTATGCAGCGGCTAAGTCGGCGATTATTGGTTTTAGCAAATCCATTGCAGCGTATTATGCAACAAGTAATATCCGCATCAATGTAATAGCACCGGCACTGGTAGAAACACCGATGGCACAACGGGCTGCCAATGATGAATCTATTTTGTCATTCATTAAAACAAAACAACCATTGGATGGCGGACGAATTGGTAAACCTGAAGATTTAGATGGGCTGGTAGTCTATTTTATGAGTGATGCTTCGGCGTTTACAACAGGTCAGACAATAGCAGTGGATGGCGGATGGAGTGTAAGTGAAGGATAGTATTAATTTTCAATTCAAGACTTTGAAACAAACAATTACCATTGGAATTGATTTAGGCGGTACCCGCATTAAAGGTGTTGTTGTTGATGGCAATGGTAAAATCTTGTATCAAACGTATACGCAAACCAATGACGGCGAAGGTGAAGTGTGGAAAGCGGCTATTAAAAAAACAGTGGACGATTTAAACAAAAATATTGGTGCAGAAAATACAGCAGTTGGTATTTCAGCACCGGGGTTGCCCAACAAAGAAAATACGGCGATAGCTTTTATGCCCGGTCGTTTAGAAGGGTTGGAAAATTTTAACTGGAGTGACTATTTGCAAAATCCGGTCTGCGTGTTAAATGATGGAGTAGCTGCATTAGTAGCCGAAGCAAAAACTGGAGCCGCTAAAGAAAGTACGAATGCCATTTTAGTAACATTGGGAACCGGAGTAGGCGGCGCATTACTAATTAACAAGCAACCTTATCAGGGTTCATTTAATAAAGCAGGCCATATTGGCCACATGGTTATTGATAGTGCTGATGATTGTGATGTAACCGGTATGCCCGGCAGCCTGGAAGAATGTATTGGCAATTGTTCTATAGAAAAAAGAACGAAAGGAAAATTTACTTCTACGCAGGATATGCTGAATGCATACAGTGGCGGTGATGATTTTGCAAAAAATATATGGCTGACATCGGTACGAAAATTAGCTATTGGATTGGCGTCTGTAAGTAATTTTATTTCACCGGATACAATTATTGTTGGTGGTGGTATAGCAGAAGCGAATGAAGATTTGTTCATACCATTGAATAAATGGTTTGATGAATTTGAATGGCAACCTGGTGGTATTCGTCCGCAGATTGTAAAAGCAGTGCATGGTGACTTAGCCGGGGCTATTGGTGTAGCTTGTTTTGCCATGCAAAAAAATGTTTAGAATGAACGTAAGAGAATTAATAAATAACTACAAATCCGGCTACAGCCTTGAACAATCTTTTTACACCAGTAAAGAAGTATTTGATGCTGAGTGGGAATGTATTTTCAAAAAGCATTGGCTTTTTGCCGGTAACATGGCACAAATACCAAAGCCGGGAGATTATTTTTTATATCATTTACAAAATGATACTGTTATTATTATTCGTGGAAACAATGGCGAAGTATTTGCACATTATAATACCTGCACACATAGGGGCTCCGCTATTTGTTTGGAAGACAAAGGCCATGCAGCAAAACTAATTTGCCCTTACCACCAATGGGTGTTTGATAAAGATGGAACCTTATTAAATGCCCGCATGATGCCAGATGATTTTTGTAAAGAGCAGTACAATCTCCGTTCTGTTCATGCAGAAGTTGTGGCCGGATTAATTTTTATTTCTCTGGCTGAAAAGGTGCCTGATTTTTCTACAATTGAAAATAGTCTTGCACCTTTTTTACTTCCTTTCCAGATCGATACTGCAAAAGTTGCCTCTAAAAAAAATTATACATTAAATGCCAACTGGAAATTAGTGGGGGAGAATTTTAGAGAGTGTTATCATTGCGGCGGTGCACATCCGGAATATTGCAGTGCCGTTATTGGTGCAAATCTCAGAGAAAATACTGATGCACTTACCTTGGATAAACAAAAGGAGTGGATAGCAAAGGGATTGGCAACTGAATTAGTGGAAGTTACTCCCGGTACTACTACTTATGCTATCCGTTATCCATTGCGGCCGGGATTTGAAAGTTATAGTCTGGATGGAAAAAAAGTATCGGTGCCAATCGGTTTGCACAAAGACCATGATGCTGGTGTTGTTGGGTTGGTAAATTATCCAAACTTTTGGATGGACGCCGTGAGTGATTATGTGTGGACAATGAAGGTAACTCCGGTTGATGCTGCCACTACGGATGTAGAATTTTGCTGGTTGGTTGATACAAATGCGGTGGAGGGAAAAGATTTTTCATTAGAACATCTTACTGCCTTTTGGGAAATAACCGGAGAGCAAGATGGTAAACTCTGCGAGAATAATTTTAAGGGCATACAAAGCAATTCCTATAAACCCGGTCCTTATGCACCAGTAGAAGACCAGGTAATCAACTTTGTAGATTGGTGTGTGGAGCAATTGAAAAAGGGTATGGAATAGTATTCTTACAATACCTGTTTCTTTTTTTCTTTGAGAAAAAGCAACAGCAACACTACAACGCCAAGAACTACTCCGGCATTTATCAAAAACACATCGGCAACTTTCATTCCATTTTTTAAAAAATACTGCGTCCAGTAATTGCCGGCAATAGCCCCAATACCAAAGTAGGCTGCATATAAAAGCGACTGACCAGTGGCCATCCATTTTTCATCTACCAGTTTATTTACATATTCTACGCATACTACCCAAAATAAGCTCCAGCTAAAACCATGCAGCAGTTCAACAGGTAAAGTGGCTACCGGATTACTGATAAAATAATACAATGTCATTCTTAGTACCGTTGCTAATACAGTTATCAGCAATGTTGTTCTTAGTCCTAACCGTAAAATTATTCTGGCGGAAAAATAAAAAATAGGTAACTCACACAAGCCTTGAAACGATAATCCATAACCAACCAACGAATCTGTTGCACCATTGTCTTTCAGGTATGTGGAATAGAAATTCCAGATAGTTGTTGCTCCCATTGAAACTAAGAAAACACAGAATAGTAAAAACAACAGTGACCGATTTTTAATTACATTCCATACATTACTATAAGCAGCCGTTTCTATTTTTTCAAATTTTTCATTTTGTAAAAAGAAGCAACATACAAAAGCCAGAAACATAGTAATGGCAGATACAATGAAAATAGCAGTAATGTTTACGGCATCAATTACCTGTCCGGTAAGTATTGTAGTAAATGCAAAACCGGCGGCACCATAAAATCGTAATGTGCCATACGAGAATTTGGGATTGTCTTTGGCAACCTGTAACGCCATACTATCCAGCACCGGCTGAATAGTATTGTAGAATAATGACATGAAAATTGTTACAACGATCAGCAGACCATAGCCATCTACTACTAAAAATCCGAGATAGCTAACCGATGCAAGAAAGGTGGAAATCAGTAATGTTTTTTTATACCCCCATTTATCAGCCATAAAACCATACACTGGCTGCACGGCAAACATCATTACCGGAGTGATACTTAATATAAGTGCAGCTTGAGAACCACTTAATCCATTATACATGCAATAATCGTACAGCTTGGGCAACCAGGCGCCGGTGCAGCAAAAAACTAAAAAATAAATAAGACGAAGTGCAGTGGCTTTGCTCATTCTGGCTGCTTGTTTAATAAAGATGCCGCTGCTTCATCCACCAGTATATAACCATTTTCATGTTGCTGCATAATGGTGGCCGGAAATTGATTATTTATTTTTCCTTCAACAGCTTTTTGGACAACGGCTGCTTTTCGTTCACCAGTGGCGAGTAAGAATACTTTTTTGGAATTCATCAAATGTTTTAAACCAAGCGTAATCCCTTTTTGCAATACGGTTTTTTCTTTAAAATATTTTTGTCCTACTGATAAGGTGGTTTCATCTAATTCAATCACATGTGATAATAAATCAACCAATCATTAAATGTATTCCTCCTCTATTTTTTATCACTGCATCCATGTTGCTGCATTCGGTTTGCAAATCGGTTGCCTGTGCATCAAACATATGATATTGTGAAGCAGTTAGCCCCAACGGTTGTATCAATCGTTTTTGAAAATCATTATGGCAACTGCCAAAGGTTTCAGGCGATAAGCCCACCCATTCATCTAAGCCCACAAAGAAAAAGTTTGAAATATCTATTTGTTGCTCCTTTACTTTCTCACAAAATAACTCACAGGCCAGCTTCGGACTGTCGCCGGAAGCAACGCAAATGGTGGCGGTTGGATTTTCTTTAATAACATTTATCCATTCATTGGCTGTAAAATCAGATAGCAATTCGTAGCTCGAAAAAATTGTTGTAACCATAGTGTATTATAAGGCAATTAAA
>LNFJ01000143.1 GCA_001464625.1 Bacteroidia bacterium Ga0077558
CAGTATTTCATGTGTAGCCGACGCATCTACCTCTGCGCTGTGTGCACCGTCGAGAATTTTACCACAGTAGAACTTGTAGGCAGCTCCTAATGTTCGTGGCTCCATTTTATGAAAGATATTTTGTACATCCAACAACTTGCGGTTCTTCATATCGAAGTCAACCTGCGACCGCAAAAATTCTTCCATCAACAATGGAATATCAAAACGGTTTGAATTATATCCAGCAAAATCGCAGCCATCCAGCATTTGCTTAATTTCTTGCGCCACTTGCTTAAAAGCGGGGGCATCTTTTACCATCTCATCAGTAATACCATGTATATCACTGGATGCTTTTGGTATGAGCATTCCTGGATTGATGAGTTTTCGTTTTACGCTTTTTGTTCCGTCCGTCAGGATCTTCACAATTGCGATCTCTACAATTCTGTCGGTTCCTAAATTAACGCCGGTAGTTTCCAGGTCAATAAAAGCGAGGGGTTTTTTAAGTTGCAACATCAGGGTTAGTTTCTCTTATTTTATAATATGGCCGGTAAAGTTAACAGTTTACAATAGGTAACAAAATCAAATTTGAACCCTAAATATTTGTGCGCCAAAGATAACGGAAGATGAAGCTTTGCATTAAGTTACTTATTTGTTTACAATCGTTCGGTTCAATGAGCATCGTCCCTTGCGTCGCTCCATTCATCGTACCATTCTTTGGGCATCATCGTGCCACTGCAAAATCCTGCAATTCTCAAAAAGCTCCTAAGTAGTTACATTTATAACACAAAAACAACAGCCTTTTCCCTATGCAAAATGCCGCAACTAAGCTATCTTTACAGTCTTATACTAAAATCCTTTCTTATTCGTTTAACAGTCAAATATCCCGGAAAATGAAAAATAAGTTTCTTTTAGCCGTACTTCTTTTCGCAGTTGTTGCCACAATAACATCTTGCTATTCATCCCGCAAATCGGGCTGTCCAACTAATGTAAATTCAACCGGTAAATTCAGAGGCTAAGGTTTTCAGCACATTTTTTTTAAAATAATAATTATTCATTGCAGGCTGAGTATAACAACCATTCGTTGAGTGTATGAAGAATTATTATTTACATAAATTGGAACAAGAATAAATAATCCCTACTTTTGACTTCAATCATGACAACATACACACATAATTATCATCATTTCTTGCTCCCTAAGAGTAGGCCATGAGGATATTATGCTTAAATCATAATAAAGGGCTTACTAAACAGTAAGCCCTTTTTATTTGTAGTACATCCAACAAACAAACTATGCAGGAAATATTAAGAATAGCAGTACAAAAATCTGGTCGCCTTTACGAAGGTTCTATGAAACTGCTCAAAGAATGTGGTATTGAAATCAGCAATGGTAACAATCAACTAAGAGTAACAGCCGCCAACTTCCCGGTAGAAGTTTTCTTTTTGCGGGATGATGATATTCCTGAATATGTACAGGATGCTGTGGCCGATATTGGTTTCGTAGGTGAAAATGTTGTAACAGAATCGAATAAACAAACAGATAGTATTGAAAAACTAGGTTTTGGAAAATGCCGTCTTTCAATTGCAGTACCTAAAAACGGGAACATGCAAACAGTTAGTGACCTGGAAGGAAAAAAAATTGCTACCAGTTACCCATTCATTCTTTCCAACTTTCTTGAAGAAAGAAATATAACCGCCTCCATTCATGAAATAAGCGGCTCAGTAGAAATTGCTCCGAAGATCGGATTAGCGGATGCTATTTGTGATTTGGTTAGTTCTGGCAGCACACTTTTTACTAATGAGCTGAAAGAAATAGAAACTATTCTTTCTTCAGAAGCAGTATTGATCAGCAACAAAGAATTAAGTGTAAATAAAAAAATCATACTTGAAAGTCTTTTATTCCGCATCCGCTCAGTAAAAAAAGCCAGGAATAATAAATATGTGCTGCTGAATGCTCCTAATGACAAACTCGATACGATTTGCAGTTTATTACCCGGTATGAAAAGTCCAACCATTCTGCCATTAGCAGAATCTGGCTGGAGTTCTGTTCATTCTGTGATCAGCGAAAGTGATTTTTGGAATGTTATTGAGAAACTGAAAGCTGCAGGAGCTCAGGGAATTTTAATTATACCTATTGAAAAGATGATTGTATGATGAAAGTTTTTACATACCCGGACAAGAAAAAGTGGAACGAATTAATTCAGCGGCCTGTTGCAGATAATGCCGAATTAGGAAAAACCGTATCTGCGATTTTAGAAAAAGTAAGAAAGAAAGGCGACAAAGCTATATTAAAATACACCAAAGATTTTGATGGCGTAAAACTTAAATCTCTTTTAATTACCCCAGCTGAAATAGCAAATGCAGGAAAATTAGTTAGCGATAAATTAAAAACTGCTATTCAGCAAGCAAAACAAAACATTGAAACATTTCATATTGCCCAACAAGAAGAGGTAAAGAAAATAGAAATCATGCCCGGTGTTGTTTGCTGGCGACAATCAATAGGTATTGAAAAAGTCGGGCTATATATTCCAGGCGGCTCTGCCCCACTCTTTTCCACAGTATTGATGCTGGCGGTGCCTGCACAAATTGCAGGATGTAAAGAAATTATTCTCTGTAGCCCTCCTTCAAAAGATGGAACAATGAATCCGGCTATTTTATATGCTGCAGCTACTTGTGGCGTTACAAAGATTTATAAAGTTGGTGGCGTACAAGCTATAGCTGCAATGGCGTATGGAACGGAAACAATTCCTAAAGTATTTAAAATATTTGGCCCCGGTAATCAATATGTAACACAGGCTAAACAACTAGTGCAGCAACAAGCTGTAGCTATAGATATGCCGGCTGGCCCCTCTGAAGTACTGGTAATTGCTGACGAAACAGCCGTACCAGAATATGTAGCAGCCGATCTTTTATCGCAAGCAGAACATGGGTCAGATTCCCAGGTGATTTTAATAACCACCAGTGCTGCAATCGCTACAGCAACTACAGCAGCGATTGAAAAACAATTGCAGGATTTACCAAGAAAAGATATTGCAAAAAAAGCGTTGGAAAATAGTAAGCTGGTAATAGTTGCATCTACAGCAGAGGCAATTGAGTTATCAAACCTATATGCACCGGAACATCTGATACTTTCATGTGCCAATGCAATAGAAGTTTCAAAACAAGTGATTGCGGCTGGTTCTGTATTCATTGGCAACTATTCGCCGGAGAGTGTGGGAGATTATGCCAGCGGCACCAACCATACTTTACCAACCAACGGATATGCAGCAATGTACAGCGGCGTTTCGCTTGATAGTTTTACTAAAAAAATTACCTACCAACAATTAACAAAAGAAGGATTAATCACAATCAGTAATACTGTAATGGTAATGGCAGATGCAGAAGGATTAGCAGCCCATAAGAATGCAGTAGCTATTCGTTTAAAATAATAACATGGAATTCAACCTAGATAATTTAGTAAGAGAGAATATTAAAAAGATGACTGCCTATTCATCTGCACGACATGAGTACAGTGGCACGGCTAACATTTTTTTAGACGCAAACGAAAATTCATTTGGCTCGCCATTGGCAGAAAATTACAATCGCTACCCCGACCCATTACAATTAAAACTAAAAGAAAAAATAAGCAGTATTAAAGGCGTCCCTTTTCAAAATATTTTTTTAGGCAATGGCAGTGATGAAGCAATTGATCTACTGTTTAGAATATTTTGTGAGCCGGGAAAAGACAATGTTATCATCTTCCCTCCTACTTATGGCATGTATGAAGTATGTGCAGAAATGAATAATGTGGCAGTAAAAAAGGTATCGCTTATAGAAAATTTTCAGTTAGATCTGAGTGCCATAGAAAAAGCTATTAATGCAACTACAAAACTAATTTTTGTTTGTTCCCCAAATAATCCCACTGGCAACAGTATTAACAGAACTGATATTGAAGTAATACTGAATAATTTTGATGGGCTTGTAGTGATTGATGAAGCTTACATTAATTATGCGAAGCAAAAAACATTCATACCAGAACTTACAGAGTATCCAAATCTTGTTATTTTGCAAACATTGTCCAAAGCCTGGGGTTTAGCAGGACTTAGACTAGGCATGGCTTTCGCCGGACAACCGATTATTGATTACCTGAACAAAGTAAAATATCCCTATAACATTAATACGGCTACGCAGAATTTAGCTATTGAGGCATTGAGCAATATTTCCAGCATAAACAACTGGACAAAAACTACCGTTGAGCAAAAAGATTGGCTGAAAGAAGAATTATTGGAGCTGGAATTTGTTCAAACCGTTTACCCCTCGGATGCTAATTTTATTTTGGTGAAGATGATAGAGGCTAAAAAAGTTTATAATTATTTATCGGCTAAAGGTATAATCGTAAGAGATCGTTCCAATGTTATTTTATGTGATGACTGTCTTCGCATAACTATTGG
>LNFJ01000144.1 GCA_001464625.1 Bacteroidia bacterium Ga0077558
TATATCATAGATGGAAATGGTAAAATACTTCAGCAGTATAGAGAAACATCCAGGCCCGGTGTAAATTCATTTACTTACCGGCAAGTAGCGGCACTGCCTGTAGGAATTTATTATATGCGGTTAAAGCTGGGAAGTACAGTTATTAATAAAAAATTTAGTGTAATAAAATAGCTGTAAGTATCGGAATATTGAATTTTAAGTAGATAGCAGTATACCTTTAAACTACAAATCCCCCTTTGCTAAGGGGGATTTGTTATTACAACAGTTTTTTTCGGCATAAATTACTACTAAAGCCATGTAAAAAAATGTAGCTGTCAAAAACTATTCCTAAGTAAATAATGCTTTAAAATAGGTTAAATATACCTTGTAGTGCTATCGGGATCATTGTAATTTTAAATTACAGAACCCTTTAACACTATGAAAAATATTTTTTCCACTGTATCTGTTTTTCTCATTTTTATTACCGCTTGTTTATTTTCCTGTAAGCAGCACGAAAAACTAGATGAGAACAAAAAACTTCCTCAAAGTGGCGCAGCATATCAGCTCAGCAACTGGTTTCAGTCTAAGGCATATCCAAACCCAGAAAATTTAAGTGATAAGTACCAAAAGGCCTGGGATCAATACATCGAAATAAAAAACAACTCCGCCCAGCCTGATAGAAGACTTACAACAGATGGGGTTTTAAGCAACTGGACTTCGCTTGGAGATGTTTCAACTATTGGCGGAAGAGTATTGTGTGTGGAAGTTGACCCTAATAATTCTAATACTGTGTGGGCAGGCTCTGCCAGTGGTGGTATCTGGAAATCTGTTAATGGTGGAACAAGTTGGACAGGTATCACAACTAACCTGCCTGTATTGGGTGTTTCCTCTATAATAGTTGATCCTTCTAACTCTAATGTCATTTATGCAGGAACTGGAGAAGTATATAGAGTTGATACTTCAAACATTGGCTTTAGCGTATGGAAAACAAGAGGCACCTATGGAATTGGAATTATTAAAAGCACAGACGGTGGTGCTACCTGGTCGCAAATAATGACCAAAACTTCTGCACAATTGTTTGGTATACAAATGTTGAAATTTCAACCCGGCAGTAGTTCTATTATTTATGCCTGTGCTACAGATGGTTTATACAGATCTATAAATAGTGGCGGTAGCTGGGATCAGATTCTCTCAAAGATTTATGTTTCGGATGTTTGTATTAATCCTTCTAATACAGACCAGGTTGTAGTTGGTGTAGGTAATATGGTTAATCTCGATAAAGGAATTTATAGAACAACCAATGCATCCAACGCTACACCCACATGGAATAAAATAACTTCGGGACTGCCCACTTCTTTTGATGGTTATATCCGTATGGATAATGTTGGTGCAACAAGATTATATGCCTCCGTGGCTGGAAAAAGTGGCGGGGAGTTATACCTGTCCACAGACTTTGGCGCCAACTGGTTTGAAAAAAACGGGTCAGCTCATGCCGATTTTCAATATTGGTTTGCACATACATTAGCCATTAACCCTTCTAATACAAACGATATTTTGATAGCTGGCGTTGATTTTTTCAGATACACTTCTTCAGATGCAACAACCGGTGGATCGAGATCAACAATTTCTTTTAACAGCTCACCCATTCATTCTGATCATCATGATATAGAATATGATCCTAACAATAGCAATACAATTTATGTAGCATGTGATGGAGGTATTTATAAAAGCACCAATGGAGGAAGTACCTGGAATGCAAGGAACACAGGTTTACGGGCAACACAATTTTATGCTTCACTAGGGGTGCACCCAACGAATGCAGATATTTTAATAGGCGGTTTGCAGGATAATGGTGTAGTAAGATATAATGGAACTAACTGGACAACGGTTTTTGGGGGAGATGGAGGTCCAAGTGCTATTGCGCCTGACGGTACAACTGTACTTGCTTCGAATGATGCAAGAGGTGTTAGACGATCAACAACGGGAACTGCGGGTAGTTTTTCAAGTGTTCTTAGTCAATGGGCATTTACTGCAGATGACAGAACAGGTTTTATGGCTCCTTTAGCAATCAGTAAATCTGATGGTAACTATATGTATGTAGCAACAGATAATATACACCGGTCAACTACAGGGGGAGGTTCGGTTAGTTGGTCAAATGTTGCCAGCTCTTCCACTAATTATATCGAAGCACATCGTAAAACAGCAATCGCTTTAGCAGTTTCTCCTACGAATAGAAATAAAATTTATGTTACCACTTCTAATATTGCACAGAATACCAGTAATGATTACTTGTGGGTGAATGGGCAGCCTAATATTCTTAGATCTACAACGCCTGCAACAACACCGTACACAAGTATTAAAGGAACATTGCCAGACCGATTTATAATGGACATGGCTATCAGTGAAAACAGCGATGATAGTGTATATGTGGTTCTTGGTGGGTTTGGAACTTCTCATGTTTACTTAACGCCAGATGCTGGTACTACCTGGATAAACCGGGGTTCTGGTTTGCCGGATGTTCCGTTCAATGCTATATTAATAGATCCGACAAATCCCAATATAATTTATGCTGGTTGCGATTTTGGTGTATATGTTAGTCATAACAGGGGCATTAACTGGTATGACTATAACACCGGCTTTTATGATGCTACATTAATTATGGACTTGCAAGTAGATGCAAACAATAAATTAATAGCGGCTACACATGGCAAAGGTGTTTTCAGATCAGATTTGTTTACACCACCCCTTACACTACCCGTAAATTTTACTGCTTTTACCGGGCAGAATGTAAATGATGCCAACCAATTAAGATGGGATGTAGCAGATGAGTACAATCTTTCTCATTATGAAATAGAAAGAAGCATTGATGGATTTAATTTTCAACGAGTAGCTAATGTAAATGCCAGAAATAGTACAGCACCATCTACCTATTATCATACTGATAATATCCGAAACATAGTGTCTTCTTCTTTTTATTATCGCCTGAAAGCAATGAATGATGATGGAACTTATTTTTATTCCGACATCATTCAAATTAAGCTAACGATTAAAAGCGGCCTTAAAGTAATTGGTAATCCGTTTACTGATCAGATTTCATTCAGGTATAATGCAGCAGAGGCAGGAACAATGAAACTAAGGTTGCTGGATCAGCAGGGCCGGGTTCTACGCAACGAACAACAGTTGGTGGCCGCAGGTACTGCATATTATACAATAGATAATCTTTCTTCATTGCCTGCGGGTATGTACATACTGGAAATGTGGATTAACAAAGAACGACACACCGAAAAAATACTGAAACGATAAGTAGTAAAAACAAAACATTTTCGTAAAAGCTTCTCATAACAGGGAAGCTTTTTGTTTTTAAAGCATACATAGTAAGGGTGCCCCAACAGATGGATAATTACTATTACAAACCCCTTGCACATTTTACCATTTTTAAACAGCAAACAATACATTTTTTTCTGGTAGTATGTAGTGTGGTTAAACCTCTTTAAAAACCCTAAATCTACTCTATGTAAGTGATTACCTTAATTGTACCTTTCTAATACCAAATCCGTGTGCCTATGAAAACAGTGTTACTTAAAATCTGCTTACCGGTTTTCCAAAAAATAGCAATAATCATTTTTTTTGTTGCTGTTATTCCATTTGCTTCTAACGCACAATGTTTACCTGGCAGTAATACGGCCAACTTAAATTGGGATAACATGGACTATCTGGTTACAACAGGAAACTATTCCGGTTATGTAACAACAGCTATGAGCAGAACGCAGGCATTTGCATTAGGTGTTAATAGAGTGCAGATTGTTTATCCTGCTACCATAACTACCTCCGGAGAAAATACAACACATACAGGCGAAGCCGGATCATTAGGTACTGGTGCCGATGTGCAATATGGTGGTAATGGAAGCATCACTTTTACTTTTGATGATGAAGTAAACAACCTGCAATTTTCGTTGTATGATATTGATATCAGCCAACGGATAAATGTAACATCTGTAAATGCAGCAGCAGTTGCTTTAAATATTGTAATGACCAAACCCGGTGGTGGCACAGTAGCCATTACCGGATCGGGTACCACCAATGCACAAGGTCTGGCCCCGGCTACTGCACATGCCAACAATTCAAATTTGGGAGTGGTGAATGTAACTATTGCCGGCCCGGTAAAAACAGTAACCCTTGCATTGAGTGGAACAGCTGGTGATTTTTGGTTATCCGATTTATCGGCTTGTGTATTCGGAACTTTTCCCAACAATTATTTTATCGCCTCTCAGCCATTTACCGGGCAGCCTACTTATATTATTGGTACTTCAGATACCAATACGGTTTCATTGATCAATACAACAACAGGTCAGGCAAAAATGATTTTCCAGGATGTTACTTCTCCAAGGTATATTAATGGAATCGGTTTTGATCACCTTCAGTATAACTTATATTATGTAATTGACTTTACATCTAACCCCGCTATTAATAAAACGATCAAGCGGTATAATTTTGATACAGAAACAATGAGTGTGGTGGTGCCGGATGTAAACACATTGGGGATTCCCACTTTTAATCGTGGTGTTGAGTCTGCTGGTTGTGCTTTTTATGATAATGATTTATACTTTGGTGTAGAAGGAAACCTTACGCCGGCTAATAATGGCGGCAGAGAAACAATAATCTGGCGAATTGAGTTTGATGTTCCCGGAGGTAATGCTATTAAGGCTTGCCAGGTGTATGCAACCCCTGCTGATAATGGTGCCGGTACTTCATTACACGACTGGAATGATTTTACACTTGCCGATGGTTTGCTGGTAGACTTTGCAGGTTCACCTAACGCTGCGCAACGACGGTTTACTCATTACAATTTGCAAAACCAACAAATAGTAAATAATTATTTTACTGGCGGACTTACTCCCCGACAGGCAGGTATCACCTGGAACAATACAAGATATTGGGTGTATGATAATATTGCCGTGTATAACATGAATGGAACTATTGGCCCACAAACCGCAATAACAGGTGCAACTGCTCTCGACTGGACTGGCTTTTGTGGAGACGCAACAGGCTTTAGGCCCAAAAGTGATTTTGGTGATGCTCCTGCCAGTTATGATCCCAATCCTTTAAGCCCTGCATTGCATGAAAAAGACACAGCATTATTTCTTGGTCCTACTTCTTTCTTAACGAACTGGGATCAGGAGTTTAATAAAAATACTTCTGCTGATGCAACAGGTGATGGTGGAGATGATAATGATGGGTTATCTTTTGTCAGTATATTGGATCCTTCTTCCGGAACTTATTATGCACAGGCACGGGTATATAACAATACAGGGGCAAACGCAAGGTTAATAGGCTGGCTTGATTATAATGGGAATGGAGTGTATGATGCAAGCGAAGCTTTAACACCTATTACTGTGCCAACATCTAATTCAATTCAAGTAGTAAATATGTTTTGGCCAAGTGTTACCACTTCTTTAGTTAGTGGCACTTATACTTTTCTGCGAATCAGGTTAACAAGAGCTTCGAGTGGAATGACAACTGCTAATGCTACGGGCTATTTCAGTAATGGCGAAGTAGAAGATTACCGGGTAGCCGTAGATGATTTTCCATTATCAGTAAAATTATTATCCTTTGATGCCAATGCTATTAATAATGCAGTTGTGAAATTGAATTGGTCAACAACCAGCGAAGAAAACCTATCTGGATTTGGAATTGAACGTAGTAAAGATGGAACAAACTGGGCAACACTGGGGTTTGTAAATGCAACAGGTACAGGTGGTGGCACAACTGAATATATGTTCAACGATGAACAGCCTTTAAAAGGAAACTCATTTTACCGTCTGAAACTAACAGATATTAATCCTGTTTCGAAATATAGTGAGGTAAGAACTGTTTCTATAAAAGAGTTGACCGATGATATTTTTGTGATGCCTAATCCAGCAGGGAGCACAACAAACTTGTTTGTTAAGAGTAGTGAAAAGAAAGAAGTTGCTATTGTTATTCGGGATATGCTGGGAAGAGAATTACGAAGAGAGAGAAAACAGTTGGTAACAGGCCAGAATATCATTCCGATAAACAATCTTGAAAAACTGGCAGAAGGAAGCTATTTGGTTCAAATACTGATGGGCGAAGAAGTATACAGCACTAAGCTGGTAAAAGGAAAATAGATTGAAATAGTACCAATAAAACAGCCATTACCTGCATTGCAAGTAATGGCTGTTTGGTTAACGAGGATGCTATTCTTTTCACAAAGGTTTCAGCGTATCAAGTACATTTGTGGTAATGTACACATTGAAGAAATCACTGGGCCAGCATTTTTTAAAAGATGAAAATATTTGCCGTAAAATAATTGCGGAAGTACAAACACATCCTTTTCAGCAATTGCTTGAAGTAGGTCCGGGAGGGGGTGCTATAACAAAGTACCTGTTACAAATTGAGAATATCGATTTTAAAGCAGTGGAATTGGATAGCGAAAAAGTTGAATACCTACAAGCAACCTACCCTCAGTTAAAAGAAAAAATAATTCACCAGAGTTTTTTAGATATTGAAAAGCCATTTGAGGGAAAGTTTACAGTTGTTGGAAATTTTCCTTACAATATTTCCTCACAAATATTGTTCAGGATGCTCGATTGGAGACAGGATGTAGAATGTATGATCGGCATGTTTCAAAAGGAAGTAGCACAACGGGCAGCCGCCAAAGAAGGAAATAAAACCTACGGCGTTTTAAGTGTATTGATACAAGCTTTTTTTACCGTAGAATATTTGTTTGATGTAGGGAAGGGAAGTTTTCAACCACCACCAAAAGTAGAAAGCGGTGTAATTCGATTGCTGCCTAATGCCAACACCCCAGCCATGAAGAGTGAGAAAGAGTTTTTCATATTAGTGAAAATGGCATTTAACCAGCGAAGAAAGCAATTAAGAAATGCTGTTAAAAGTTTATTTGATGCAGCGGAATTGGAAGATGAGCTGTTTAATAAAAGAGCTGAGCAATTAAGTGTACAGCAGTTTGCAGCACTTACTTTTAGAATGAAATAAGTACAACCAAGCAATGAAGAAAGTTATCATTACCGGTAATTCCCATCCATATTTATTCGACAAATTACAGCAACAAGGCTATGAAGTAATGTATAAGCCTGAGATTACTTACGATGAGTTAATGAACAGTTTAGACAATGTAGAAGGGCTGGTAGTAACAACAAGAATAAAAGTGGATAAGCCATTACTGGATAAAGCGGTTGATCTAAAATGGATTGGCCGCCTGGGAAGTGGTATGGAGTTGATTGATTTGCCCTATGCAGAACGAAAAGGTATAAAATGTGTAAGCAGCCCCGAAGGAAACAGAAATGCAGTAGCTGAACATACATTGGGTTTATTATTAAACCTGATGAATAAAATTGCTACGTCACATGAAGAGATAAAACAAGGCCTATGGAGGAGAGATGAAAACCGGGGAACAGAGCTTTTTGGAAAAACAGTAGGGATAATAGGTTATGGAAACACCGGAAGCAGTTTTGCAAAATTGCTGGCACCATTTAATGTAACCGTATTAGCTTATGATAAATATAAATCTGATTTCAGTAATGATTATATAAGAGAAGCTAACCTGGAGCAGATTGGAAAATATGCGGATGTAATTAGTTTTCATGTGCCGCTTACAGACGAAACTTTTTACATGGCTGATGAATCATTTTTTAAATCATTACATCGTATTCCATACTTGCTCAATTCATCGAGAGGAAAAATTGTAAGCCTCGAGCAATTAATAGCAGGTCTCCGGCAAAAGCAAATTGCAGGTGCAGGGCTTGATGTATTAGAAAATGAAAAACTCGATACGTATAGCCCCGCAGAAAAAGAAAGATTGGACTGGCTGCTTGCTCAGCCAAATGTAATTATCACACCGCATATTGCAGGATACAGTCATGAAGCTTTTTATAAAATGGCAGAAGTGCTCTTACAAAAAATTAAGGGTTGATTGGTTGGCAGTAATTTTTTGTTAAAAACAATATGCCACATTCTTGTGGCATTATTATTTCGGCAAACTCTTCAAACTAAAATTAACACATGAAAAAACTTATACTCCTGCCATCACTGGCACTCACTTTGTTTTTATCATCCTGTTCAAAATCTCTCGAAGACCGACTAATTGGTAGTTGGCAATTAGAAAGCTCCTGGCGTAAACAATTTTTAGGAAGAGATTATTTTCAAACCGGTTACGAAAGTGGAATTTTTACATTTATGGAAAATGGTAATGCCACTTATGTAAGTAGCACAGATACATTAACCGGCTTTTGGAGATCTGAACGTTATAACAACCGGTATTTTGATAATAACACCGGGCAATGGGAAAGTCGTTCTATGAAATACCTGCGAATCGATCTCGTAAACTTTCAGCAGAATACCCGGCTCGAATGGGAATTTGATGATTTTAGTTTTCGCAATACATGGCAGGGTATAAGGGCTGAACAATACTCACTTAGTAATGACCGGATATATGAATTTGAGAGGCGTTAAAGCAATTAAAATATTCCTTACAAATTGCTTTGTTTTCAATAAGTTTTCTATCTTTACAACACAATAATGCAACGCTTCAGCAATCACTGGGGCGTTGTTATTTTTTATTTATACAAAGGAGGTGAACATGAGCGACATTCAATATGTAACGAAGGATACACTGGAGCTAATGAAGGCTGAACTACAAAAATTAAAAGGGGTAGACCGTCCAGCTGCCAGCCGTGCTATTGCAGAAGCAAGAGAAAAAGGTGACTTGAAGGAAAATGCAGAATACGATGCTGCTAAAGAAGCACAAGGGTTATTGGAAGCAAAAATTGCTGCCTTTGAAGGTTCGATGGCGAATATCCGGGTAATTGATGAAGCCAGCATTGATACCAGCAAAGTTTCAATTCTTACAAATGTTACATTGACCAACCTTGCTACCAAAAAGCAGGTAACTTATAAAATTGTAGGAGAGCAGGAAGCGGATCTAAAAGCAGGAAAAATTTCTGTTACCTCTCCAATTGGTAAAGGAATATTAGGGAAAGCAGTTGGCGAAACTGCAGAAGTGCAGGCACCTGCCGGCATATTAAAATTTAAGATAGACGAAATTACCGCATAGGAAAACGGAACGCTGTTCTGTTCAACAAAAAGCCTTCATAATTTATGAAGGCTTTTTTATTAGAAACACTTTAGCTTTATAGCATTAAGATATATTTTGTTCCAAAGTTTTAAATATTATTTGCTTTCCATAAAATCAAAACTATTCGGAAGTATGACAATCTTTTCAAAAATCATAGCCGGAGAAATCCCTTCGTATAAAATTGCAGAGAATGAAAAGTTTTTTGCCTTCCTCGATATCTTTCCCTTGCGGGAAGGCCATGTATTAGTGGTGCCGAAAAATGAAACGGATAAATTATTTGATTTGCCCGATGACTATTTAAGCGAAATGTTATTGTTTGCAAAACCCATTGCCCATGCCATTGAAAAAGCATTTGATTGCAATCGTTGCGGTATCAGTGTAGTAGGCTTAGAGGTACCACATGCACATATCCATCTTATCCCTATTAATTCTGCCAACGATTTAAACTTTACACAAGCCAAACCAAAAGCCCTGGATGAAAGTTTGAAGAAAGTGCAGGAGAGGATATTGGCCCATCTTTAATTATTTCTCCATCATCATAATAATCGCCATCGTTTCAATTCCTTCCCATAAATATTTCACCAGCATGTTTTCATTTTCTGCATGCTGGTTATTGTCGTAATTAACAACAGGAACAGAAATAACTTTCGTCTTCAACGTTTTTTCAAAAAGATACAGTGGTAAACTGCCTCCTGCGGATGGTAGCAGCACAACAGGATAGTTTACGGTTGACTGAACTGCCTTTACTAATTGTTGTACCAATGGAATATCAAATGGAGTTCGTTGGGCAGGATAACCTTCGCCATGAGTTACTTTAATAAGCTTACCGTATTTTGATCGTTCTTCTTCGGTTGGCTCATGGTCTAGTACATGAAAACCTTTTGATTCGATATGCTTCACTACTTTATTGATCTGCGATTCTACTTTGTTGCCCAATACTAGTCGTAAGTCGAGTGTTGCTTCTGCTTTGGTAGGAATAATATTAGCCGCCAGTTCTCCCACATCTGCACTGCGGATGCCATTTATATTAAGTGTGGGTAAATGGAGTAATTCTACAAAAGATTTTCCATTGCCATCCGGCACCGCTATTCCTAATTCCTTTTTTAATGTTTCTTCGATATTGGGAATTTTTTTTATCGCTTCTTTTTCGCTGGCAGAAAGTGGAATCACATCATCATAATATCCTTTCACTAATATATTATCCTTTTCATCTTTCATGCTGGCTAACAGCTCAACTAACAGTTTTGCCGGATTAGGTGCCCAGTTGCCATAGTTGCCACTATGCAACGGACGTTTGGCACCGTATACTGTGAGATTCATATTCACATCTCCCCGAACACCGAATGTGATGATCTTTTTTCCGGATACATGTCGTGGGCCATCAGCAATTACCCACAGGTCGGCGGCTAACTTTTCTTTGTGCTTCGTAAATATTTCATCCAGGTGTATCGAACCTAATTCTTCTTCCGCTTCAAAAAAGAATTTGATATTATGTGTTGGAGTGGCCCCGGTTTTTATCAATGCATCATAGGCATTCAGTATCGTCATTACACCGGCTTTATCATCGGCACTCCCTCTGCCTGTTAATCTCCATTCGGGAGAAATGCCATTGGCAGCAGAAACAATTTTTCCTCCCTGTTCAATGGGTTTATCTATAAAAACGGGTTCAAATGGTTTTAACCCACCGGTCCATTTGGAAGCGTTTACCGGCTGACCATCGTAATGTGCATAGAAAGCCAACGTAGTTGTTGCACCGGGTACTTTTATTTCTCCAAATACAGCAGGGTTTACATTGGGTGTGGTGCCGGTCAGCAATTCTGCTTTTATTCCCCGCTGCTCCATCATGTTTTTTATAAAGGCAGCATTGCGTAATATATTGGCGGTATCTCTTGTTACGTTTGGAATAGCAACAAACTGCAAATACTCATCCATCCACTTTTTTTCATTGGCTTTGGTGTATTGATTTACTTTTTGTTGAATGGTTTGGGCGAAAGAGGTTGGAGGCAAATAAAAGGAAAAGCTGATAATGATGATTCGTAGTATTAGTTTCATAATTCTTTAGTTTCTATAATATAAAGCCGTAACTGATATAACCACCTGGTAAAAATTCGGTTTTATTAAAACCTGGAGAAATTCCTATTCTGAATAAACTTCTATTCCCATATTTTCTATATCCAACATTCATGCTTGCATAGAACGTTTTTATTGGATAATCGGGATAAATAATAATATCAGCAAAGCCCCTTTGATCATCGCTAATTTCGGTCACAACGAAATAGCTTAAGTCAATGCCAAGTTCAAAATATTTTTTCTTTTGTCCTAATAAATAATACCCTCCAACTCCTGTTGTAAAAACAGATAGATATTTTGCAAAGTTTGACCCCATATTAATTCGATAGCCGAAGTTTTTGCCAGATAATTTACGATCAAAACTAATGTTGTAAATAAGACCTGTTTTCCCAATCTCAAACGATAATGCACTATATTTTGAGGAATCTGGTGTTTGTGCATTACAAATTGATAAAGAAAAAAACCATAAGCAACTAAGAACTATTTGTTTTTTCATAGAAGTACATTATGATTCCTGCAATGTAATCGATTTTTTTATTAAGCGGAACTGCTACAAAATGCTGAGTAGAATTACTGCTGTACAAGAGTGCGACGCAACAGACGATCCTAGTAGCAGTGCATCCGACAAAATAATTTCTACTTAACTCTCCCCGGATTTTTCTTTATAAAATCATCCCAGCCCGATAATCCTTTTCCGGCTTTTGCTACTATAGAATTGCTTTGAAAATGATGACACATGGCCACCGCCAATGCATCGGTAGCATCATATTGTTTGGGACTTTCTTTAAATGATAACAATGTTTTCAGCATTTTCATTACCTGTTCTTTATCGGCATTACCATTTCCGGTAATGGATTGCTTTACTTTTTTAGGTGAGTACTCGGTTACTTCCAGTCCATGTCGCATCGCAGCAGCAATGGCAACACCCTGTGCTCTTCCCAACTTGAGCATACTTTGTACATTCTTACCAAAGAAAGGAGCTTCAATAGCAAAGTCAGTAGGTTGATATTTTGTAATTAACCCACTAACGGTATTAAATATGAGTTGTAATTTTTTGTAAGTGTCTTTAACGTTGCCTGGTTTTAATACACCGAGTTCTATTAACGTTGCCTGGTGACCGGTTACTGAAATTATTCCATAGCCCATTACAATTGTACCGGGGTCGATACCTAGGATTATTTTAGCAGGCTTTTGCAAATGGGAATGTATTTTTACAAATGCTGTCTTACGACTAGCAGGTTAGTAAATGAGAATTAGCAAAAATATCAAAATCTTCATCAATTATTTCCTCGGGCCTTTATTGTTTGTGTGGTTATCATGGTCTATTTACACACAAATACAACGGCAACCCAATTTGGAAGAAGCATGGCATACGATCCGGCAATCGGTCAATAGTCCGCTGGCATGGAACCTGGTGGCCGTTATTTTGTTAATGATCGTTAACTGGTCGTTTGAAGCCATCAAATGGAAAATATCGGTGAAGGACATTCAGCAGGTTAGTTTTTTTAAAGCATTGAAGGCTGTATTGTCGGGTGTTTCATTTTCTGTAAGTACACCAAATAGGGTAGGAGAATATTTAGGTAGAGTGTTATATATGGATGACGGGAACCGATTAAAAACAATTTCCATCACTATCGTTGGAAGTATCAGTCAGCTTATCATCACTTTACTAATGGGTGCTATTGGGTTGATCGTATTGAAACCGGCCATTGAAGCTGGCCATATCATTTCGCCCATGTGGATGAATGTTATATTATATGGCGTGATAGCAGTGCTGATAGGTTTAACACTATTTTATTTTAAGCTGTCGTGGTTGATAAAACTGGTTGACAGATTGCCCGGCAGTAAAAAATTTGTGTACCTGGTAAAAGCGTTGGAAGGGTTTGGTGCAACATTGTTATTAAAGCTCTTGTCTTTATCCTTGTTGCGGTTCATTGTTTTTATAGTACAGTACTATTTATTGTTCCGGTTGTTTAGTGTGGAGTTGTCGTGGATGCAATGTTTTTGGACGGTAAGCGTTTCATTTTTAGTAATGGCGGTAATACCAACCATTGCTATAGCAGAGTTGGCGCAGCGGGGTAAAGTGGTAACAACATTAGCAGGTTTATATAGTATAAATGAACTGGGAATAACATTTGCCACTGCAGGTATTTGGTTCATCAATTTAATTTTACCGGCTATAATCGGAAGTTTATTGATCTTAAGTATTCGAAAAATATATGCTAACAAAAATGAAGAGACTTAAATTGATAGTACCCCTGGTATTGCTGTTGTTTGGTTTTTCACCTACACACAACGAACCGGCCAATACTTTTTGCGGTATTCAAAATGTTGCATTTAAAGTAGAAGAAGAAGTGTCCTTTACTGTGTATTATGCGGTGGCGGGTATTTATGTAAATGCGGGCACGGCAACCTTTACCAGCAAACTAGAAACCATTAATAACCGGCCGGTATATCATATTGTGGGAGATGGCAAAACCAATTCTTCCTATGACTGGGTATATAAAGTAAGAGATAGATATGAATCATACATTGATACGGCGACTATGCAGCCTTTAAAATTTGTTAGGAATGTAAACGAAGGCGGCTATAAGAAATACCAGAACATAACGTTTAACAAAACTGCTAATACGGCAGTGGCAACAGATGGGGTGTTTAAAGTACCGGCCTGTGTGCAGGATGTGGTAAGTGCCATGTATTATGCCCGCAATATTGATTTTTCCAAACTTCAGCCGGAGGATAAAATTCCGTTTTCTATGTTTTTAGATAACGAAGTTTTTAACCTGTATATCCGCTATTTGGGAAAAGAAGAAATAAAAACCAAGTATGGAAAGTTTCGGGCTATAAAAATAAAACCCCTGTTAATAAAGGGAACTATTTTTGAAGGTGGAGAGAATATGACGGTATGGATTACCGATGATGCCAATCATATTCCGGTGAGAGTGGAGAGCCCTATTGTGGTAGGTAAAGTAAAAATTGATATGATGAGCCATGCTAATTTGCGGCATCCGCTGACGTCATTGATAAAGAGAAAATAATCCCGGCTTAAATTTCTTCCAGCTTGAAATAATCCTTTGGCCGTATTCCTTTCTCCGTTTGTTGCAAATTGCAACATTCATGATCCGGGTCATGTTCAAAGAAAAGAATATAATCCCCTTCTACTGCTTCTTTTAAAAATGATTTCTTTTCGTTCAGTGTTGTCAGTGGAAACATGTCATACGCCATTACATAAGGAATAGGAATATGCCCGGCGGATGGTAGCAAGTCGGCCATAAATACAATGTTCTTATCCTTATAACGGATTTGCGGCAGCATCATACTTTCAGTATGGCCGCTTACAAAACGTATATTAATGTTATCTGTAAATGATGTGCTTCCTAATTTTCCATCGATGCCACCAGTCACATCAACAAATTTTAACTGCCCACTTTCTTCTATTGGTAAAATATTTTCTTTTAGAAAAGATGCTTTTTCTCTTTCGTTGGGGTAAACAGCCCAGTCCCAATGTTCCTTATTACTCCAGTAAGTTGCATTTTTAAAGGCGGGTACCAATTTATCTACGTCACGGATAATACTGCCACCACAATGATCAAAATGCAAATGCGTAAGAAATACATCGGTTATGTCTTCTTTTTTAAAACCGTATTTGGCTAGTGATTTTTCCAATGTATCATCTCCATGCAAATAATAATGACTGAAAAATTTTGCATCCTGTTTGTCGCCATTCCCATTATCAACAAGAATTAGGCGGTTGCCATCTTCGATCAGCAGGCAGCGCAAGGCCCAGGAGCATAAATTATTTTCATCGGCAGGGTTAATTTTATTCCACATGCTTTTTGGCACAACGCCAAACATGGCACCACCATCCAGTTTAAAATAACCTGTGTTTATTGAATAGAGTTTCATGCCTTTTTCTGTTTTGCAGCATTTGCATAAATTAAAAACAAAAATCCAATCGCAAAGAAAACGGCCAATGCTACTACCGAACTTCTTTGAGATCCTGTTATTTGAGTGATGTATCCAAAACTGAATAAACCAACTACAGCCGCTAATTTTTCTGTTACATCATAAAAGCTAAAGAAAGATGCCGTGTCTTTTGTTTCCGGCATTAGCTTGGAATAAGTAGAGCGGCTTAACGATTGTATACCTCCCATTATAAACCCAACAGCTGCCCCTAATGCATAAAATTCATAAATACCACCTTTGGGAAGATAATAAGCCACAAAGCATAATGCTATCCAGAGCAATACCAATGTCATCAATGTTTTAATATTACCAATCCTGGATGATAGCCAGGAAATGGTATAAGCTCCCGGTATTGCTATCAACTGAATAATCAGTATAGCAATAATTAGATTATCAGTCGGTATTTCCAATTCCCCTTTACCATATAAAGCCGCTACCAGCATCACCGTTTGCACTCCCATATTGTAAAAGAAAAAAGAAAGTAGAAATCGTTTGAGCACCGGTATTTGCTTTAGTTGGTTCCACACTTTTTGTAATTCTTTATAGCCTAAAGAAAGAATACTTTTTTGCTGATCGCCACTTCCAGCCGCTACCGGTTTGGGCATACGCCTCAAAGCAAATTGACCAAAGCCCCACCACCAAATGCCCACTAATAAAAAGCAAAGACGAAATTGAACCGTACTGTTTTCATCGCCGCCAATTAACTCGGGCTTGAAAACAAAAACAAAACAGATCAATTGTAACAACACACTGCCAACATAGCCAAACGCAAATCCTTTGGCACTAACCCGGTCTCTGTCTTCCGGTGCAGCTATTTCGGGGAGAAATGAATTATAAAAAACCTGGCTGCCCCAAAAAGTGTATCTTTTTCAAAAAAGAACATGGAAGCACAGGCAAGGCTACCCATCGTTAAAAAGAAATTCAAAAATTTTTTCTTGTTGCCTTTATAATCGGCAATAGAAGAAAGTAGGGGCGACATAACAGCCACAATCAACATGGCAAATGCCAGCGCATAATTATACAGCGAAGTGTTCTCAAATTGCCTGCCCAGGAAAGTAACAGTAGATTTAGAAATATTTTTATCATCAACGGCAATGGCTTCAAAATAGGCAGGAAAAATAGTTGAAGTAATTACCAGGTTATACGCTGAGTTGCCCCAGTCATACATAGCCCAGCCATTAATAACTTTTTTGGAAGCAGTTTGCATAAATAATGGATTGATGGTTGCTAAAGTGAATAATCAGAATTATAACATTTCTCAGTTGCCCTAACTTATTCTATGTACACATAAAAATAAGGCTAAAGCTATTAAGAAAACAAAAACCCGGTTTGATTTGTCAAACCGGGTTTATTATATAATTATGAAAAATTAATGGTAGTGATGAATTTCTTTGTTTTTTAAGGAGTATAAGTAAATGTTTTATATGGCTTGAACATTACATCCGCAAACTGAAAAGCTACTGGCGCATTGTTAAAAACCTGCTCCGACATTTTTGTCATTATTTCATTTACTGCTGCTTCAGGAGTGTCTTTTGTTTTCTCTGGCAGGGAAGCCATTTTGACAACATTTGTTCCATCAGTTTCTTTACTCAATTGAAAACTGATAACGGCTTGCGGTGCCATTTCTTTTTCCAGGAATTTAGCCAATGCTTCAGCCTCTTCCATGCTAACACCTTCCAGCGAATAAACTTCTACATTGCCTGATGTCAGCTTTTCTCCAAAATCTTTGGTGCCGGCTCCGCCATCAAGTTTTGTATAAAATATAGTGCGAAGAGGTTTAAACTTGTCATCTGTGAGCACCATATTTACAGGTTTACCGTTAAAGGCGCTATCAGAAATTTTATTTCCGATAATTAAGAAGCTGCGGTCAGGTATATCATTCGCTTTTTCTTCATTCACTACCATCTTGCAGGTAATAGTATCGCCTGTACCTATAAGCTGAAAACTTTTTCTTACTGCATTTTTATCACCTTCCGGGTTGTCCAACCGGTTCAACATATCAGCGGCTTGTTGTGCCTGGCTTTCTGTAACACCATCTTTATAAAACACCTCAATATGATTGCTTTTTACTTTTTTGCCATAGTTGCTACAGCCGGTTAGCATTGAAAATGCCAATAATGTAACGATAATAATTCTCATGTGTTGGTTTTAAAAATGATAAGGTTGATGTTAGTTATTTATTACATAATTAAGAAAATAAGCTGAACTGCAATAACACTGGCGGGTGATTTTTTAATTATTTACTGAGATAGCCGGTACCAATCAGCACCAGCAGTATAATGCCGGCAATAATCCGGTAATAACCAAACAAACGAAAACCATGCTTTTGGAGGAAGCCAATAAAAAATTTAATAGCCAGCATCGCTACTATAAAGGCTACTACATTACCAATTGCAAAGAGTTTAATGTCGTCCGGAGAAATAGTACTATAACCCTTCAATAATTTATAACCCGTAGCAGCTGCCATGGTTGGCACTGCAAGGAAGAAAGAAAATTCTGCTGCCAGCTTTCTCGTTAGTTTTTGTTGCATACCACCGATAATACTGGCGGCGCTGCGACTTACTCCCGGTATCATGGCCACACATTGCCAAAGGCCAATGATAAAGGCATTGGAATATTTAATATCGTCATCCTGTTGTACTGTTGGTTTTTTATAAAACGAATCAATGAATAATAATACAATACCTCCTGCTATTAATGTTATAGCAACCGTCAAAGTACTTTCCAGCAATTGGTCAATCTGGTCCGATAAAAGAAAGCCTAACAGCAAAGCCGGGATAACAGCTACCAATAACTTACCATAAAAATGCCAGTTGCGGTTTTTGATCGGCGTTATAAATTTTTTCCAATACAAGACCACCACCGCTAGAATAGCTCCCAGTTGTATACCTACTGTAAAAAGTTTGGTGAAATCGTTATCCGGTACCCCCATTAATTTTCCAGCAATTATCATATGCCCGGTGGATGACACCGGTAAAAATTCTGTTAGCCCTTCTACAATAGCAATTATAACTGCTTCAGCAACCGTCATATTTATTTAATTAATGCTGCAACATAAAATAAAAAGGCGATGAAATTTTCATCGCCTTCAATTTTATTATACAACAGTTATTGTAATTAATCTTTTGCTGGTTTTTTGAAAATAGCAAATATTTCAATTACCAAACCAGCCAGTATCAGCAATGGGGCAATCGTAATTCGGGTAGCACTGTATACCGCTCCTTTATCAAACACATTAGGATCTTTATTACTTACGCCACCCGCCATTAAAAACATTCCGATAGCTATCAGCACAAGACCAATCAGCATCCATTTATAATTCTCTTTATTGAAAATCGAAGGTGTCGCTTTTACTTCACTCATTATTGATGTTTTTGGAGATGCAATATAGGGAAAAGTCGGAAAGCCTATAATTTAGAAAGTCCGAAAGAAAACCCGGGTATGCAAAGGCGCTATAAATTGTAAACTCACTTTTTGACTTACCATCTTACTGAATTTCGGACTAATAAAGGTCATCCAGCTTCATTTTCAAATACTTCAGCACACTGCGATAAGTACTAAAAAGTGTGATGGCTATACCCAGCACAATCAAGCCCAAAAACAACAGCGTCAGGCTCTTTGTATCATGCACCGCTTTTAAGGCGGGTTCATAGCTTTCTGCCCATAGCACAAATAAATAGATAGCTGCTGCTGCAATAGCACCGCTGATGGCGCCATTAATGATTGCTTTCGTATTCATTGGCTTGGCAATAAATCCACGGGTAGCACCCACCATTTGCATGGTCTTAATAAGAAAGCGGTTGCTGAACATGGCCAGGCGGATGGTATTATCAATAAGCACAATCACGACTATGGCCAGCAGTAACGCAATAGCCAACAGAATCAGGCTCCACTTTCTGATATTTTTATTCAGTGAATCCACCAATGCTTCCTGGTAAGTTACATCCGCCACATAGGTTTGTGCTTCAAGGTCAGCTTTAATAGCGGCAAGGCTATCATTATTTACATAATCCGTTTTCGGCTTTATACTAATACTATTTGGCAAAGGGTTATAATCAATGATGGCATCCCAGCTTTGATTGCCTTCACCAATGTAAATTTTGCGGGCCATCTCTTTAGTAATGTATTTGTAACTTTTTACATAAGGCTTGGCCGCTATATATTCCACCAATGCAACGCTATCTTTCGGGTTAAGGTTTTCCCGGAGGTCCACACTTACTTCAATATTTTCTTTAAAATGCTGACCCAGTTTGCCGGCATTAATAATAAGCCAGCCAATAAGACCCAGTACAAATAATACCAGGGTAACTCCAAGAATGGACATAAAGTAGGAAGGTTTTCCTTTCTTAATGGAGGCCTTGTTAGGTTGCGACATGCAGTAAATTTTTCAGATTAACAGGTTAGGGGCAAAAATAGCAGGTTTAAGGCTACAATCAGTATTTTTGCTGCCCATCTTACCTGCCGAGGTAGGTAAAACGATTGGCTTTTGTTCATATTGCCATATGAATTAGTAAGGTTTGTTAAAGAATTTTTATTGACTCGGCTGCATTACTACTATCATCTTCGTTGCGTCGCACACTTGTACGATATTAACACGGATGAACATTTTCAAAGCAGTATGATTAGTGCACTTCCCCTCCTTGGAGGGGTGAATAGAGGAAAACAAATTGCTTTAGTGAATTGGGGTGGGTCTGCTAACATTAAAAAAATACAAGAAGCTATAATAACATGGAATACGATTTCAGGAAAATTGAGAAAGACTGGCAGAAAAAATGGAAAGAATCTAATGCGTACAAAGTAAACAACGACTTTTCCAAACCCAAGTCTTATGTATTGGATATGTTTCCTTATCCAAGTGGTGCCGGTTTGCATGTGGGACATCCCTTAGGTTATATCGCTTCTGATATTTACAGCCGCTATAAAAGATTAAAAGGTTTCAACGTTTTGCACCCGATGGGCTTTGATAGTTTTGGATTACCTGCGGAACAATATGCATTAGATACGGGTCAGCATCCTGCCGAAACCACTAAGAAAAATATTGCCACCTTCAAATCGCAATTAGATAATATCGGTTTCTGCTACGATTGGGAACGGGAAGTTCAAACCAGCGACCCGCAATATTATAAATGGACGCAATGGATATTTCTGCAATTGTTCAATAGCTATTTTGACAAAAAAGAGAACAAAGCAAAACCCATTGCTGAATTAATAAAATCATTTGAAACAGAGGGTAGCCTCGCAGCTCACAGCTCACAGCTCACAGCTTTTTCCGCAGATGAATGGAAGCAATTTGATGAAAAACAAAAAGCAGATATTTTAATGAACTGCCGCTTGGCCTTCTGCGGTTATGGCGAAGTAAATTGGTGCGAAGCATTAGGAACTGTTTTGGCAAATGATGAAGTGGTGAATGGTGTAAGCGAAAGAGGCGGACATCCGGTGGTAAAGAAAACATTACGTCAGTGGTATTTAAGAATTACCGATTATGCTGATCGTTTATTGGAAGGATTGAATACCGTTGATTTCAGCGATGCGATGAAAGAAATGCAAAGCAACTGGATCGGAAAATCTTCAGGAGCTGAAATAGAGTTTGGAGTTAAGAGTCAGGAGTCGGGAGCCAAACTTCGAGTGTACACCACTCGTCCTGATACAATTTTCGGCGTAGACTTTATGGTAATTGCACCTGAGCATGAGATGGTAGAAAAAATTGCAAGTGCAGAACAAAAAGCAGCGGTTGAAGAATACATCACCTATGTAAAAAGCAGAAGCGAAAGAGAAAGAATGGCGGAGAAAAAGATCAGCGGTGTGTTTACAGGTGCCTATGCTATCAATCCATTTAGCGGAAGAGAAATCCCCATCTGGATTTCGGAGTATGTATTAGCCGGGTATGGTACCGGTGCTATCATGGCCGTTCCATGTGGCGATGAAAGAGATCTGAAATTCGCCAAACATTTTAATATTCCAGTTACCAATATCATCGGTACACATTTTAATGGGGAGGAAGCAAACCCAACAAAAGATGCGATTTTAGAAAACTCTGGTTTCCTGGATGGATTGTTAATGCGGGATGCAATGGAAGTTGCTATTAATAAAATTGAAGAACTTGGAATTGGCAAACGGAAAGTAAATTTTAAAATGCGGGATGCGGCGTTTAGCCGCCAGCGTTATTGGGGCGAACCATTTCCAATTACCTGGAAAGATGGAATTGCAAAAGAATGGAAAGGTGATTTGCCATTGGTATTACCGGATGTAGAAAAATATGGCCCCGGTCCGGATGGACAAGGCCCGTTAGCGAATATTCCAGAATGGGTAGCACAGGAATTAGAAACGAATACGATGCCCGGCTATGCAGGTTCTTCCTGGTATTTCCTTCGCTATATGGATAATAAGAATGAAAAAGAATTTTGCAGCCGTGCTGCCAGTGATTACTGGAACCAGGTGGATCTATACATTGGAGGAACCGAGCATGCAGTAGGCCATTTATTATACAGCCGCATGTGGACGAAAGTATTGTATGATTTAGGACATATCGGTTTTGATGAACCATTTAAGCGGTTGGTGAATCAAGGGATGATACAGGGGAGTAGTAGGTTTGTGTATAGAGCTCAAGTTAAATCGGCAATTCCATTAGCTAGAGAAAAAGATGAAAATAAATACGATAAACAAATTTTTATTTCAAAAAATATTTTAATTAATGTTCTAGGTGATATTGAATGGGATACAGATATTATTGATTCGCAAAAGCAAGAGGAGATATATGCAATCATAAAAGAAACTGTATCTGATTTTCCGAACTTAAAAAGTGAGGGGCCATTAACTGCGTTATTTATTCAAAAGATTCATGTTGATGTAAACATTGTTGACGGAGTCGATCTTGATACTATTGCATTCAAGAAATCACGGCCAGAGTATGCAAATGCAATATTTGTGTTGGATAAAGATGGTAAGTATATCTGTGATGTTGAAGTCGAAAAAATGTCCAAATCAAAATTCAACACCGTAAACCCAGATGATTTAGTTGCAAAATACGGCGCCGATACCTTCCGCATGTATGAAATGTTTCTTGGCCCGGTAGAAATGAGTAAACCCTGGGATACCAAAGGCATTGAAGGGGTGCATCGCTTCTTAAAAAAATTCTGGCGGTTATATATTAACGATGACAAAAGCCTGCCTGCCGGTAGGCAGGGTTTAATTGTAAAGGATGATGAACCTACACCTGCCGAATTAAAAGTATTGCACAATGCTATCCGTAAAATAGAGCAGGATACCGAACGGTTCAGTTTCAATACTGGCGTAAGTGGTTTTATGATCGTTACTAACGAACTCACCGATCTGAAATGTCATAAAAGAAAAATACTGGAGCCCTTATTAATATTACTGGCACCTTATGCCCCGCATATAGCCGCAGAGTTATGGAGTTTGTTAGGTAATACCACGGCGGTTTTAGACGCAGCCTTTCCAACTTTCGAAGAAAAATATGTAAAGGAATCTTCCAAAGCTTATCCCGTTGCCATCAATGGTAAAACAAGAACAGAACTTACCATAGCACTGGATGCTACTCAACAGCAGGTAGAGGAACTGGTACTAACAGACGAAGTTGTAAAAAAATGGCTGGAAGGAAAACCGCCGAAAAAGATCATCTATGTAAAAAATAAGATGATCAATGTGGTGATATAGGTAGATTTTTTGGTGTGTATGTAGCAGTTAGTTATACAATTCTGCCTTTTAAAAGCAGCTTGGTCTTCTTATTTTAGGACAATCGTATTTATACTATTACTTCATTTGCTTTGTTGTTTTATAGATATTTCGTAATATCGTTAGCAATTTAGAACTTTTACCATACTGATTTACTGTTTTCTCTGATAAGTAGCTGCATCACATTTTAGTCAACCAAAACCTGATTTATGAAACCAAGAGTTACTCTCGTTACTCTCGCTACCGTACTATTTTCTTTATTTTTTATTACTGCAAATGCACAGGTGTCATCAAAGGCATTAGTTGCAAAGCAATTGATAACGTCTGCCTCGGGAGTTGATAAACCCGGCTCAGATGATTTATCTGCCATGAAGCTTTCTGTTGAAACATTCAGCAAAAAGAGTGGCGTATCCCATGTTTATTTTCAGCAGCATATTGGGAATATACCCGTCCACAATGCTATACTGGGAGTGCATGTAACAAAGGACAATAAATTACTAACTTTTAATAGTCGTTTTGCTGCCATGAAGGGGCAAGCAAACTTAAGTGCAAGTCCTGTACTTACACAAGAACAGGCTGTACAAGCTGCCATGCGGGCTTTGAAAATCCAGAGTACTCAGGCACTAGTACGAAAACGAGCAGGTACCGGCCCACTTCAGGAAGCGGTTTTTGAAAAGGGTTCAATTGCCTTGCAGGATATTAAAGTGCAACTCGTTTATCAACCAACTGAAAAGCTTGGAGTAAGACTAGCCTGGCAGGTTGAAATTTATACTAAGAATGGACAGGATTGGTGGTTGGCAAGAGTTGATGCTGCAACCGGTGAGTTGCTGGATAAAAATAATTATATAGTATCCTGCAATTTTGGAGGTCCTTCAACTGAAACCTGCAGCCATAATTTAAATAAAGCACATAAAATGATTGACGCCAATCCAACTACATTGGCGGCAATTAAAAATAATACAGTACCCAATCCAACATTGATTGCTGATTACAGAGTATATGGATATCCGGTAGAAAGCCCTAGTCATGTGGCGCCTTTTCCACCTTCAGATGGCCGTACTACAATATCAAACCCTGCTAATCCAACAGCTTCTCCATTTGGCTGGCATGATATTAACGGTGCTGTAGGTGCAGAATTTACAACCACACAAGGAAATAACGTACATGCATACACAGATATAGACGCTAATAACACTCCCGATGTAGGTTCAAGTCCCGATGGCGGAGCTGGTTTAGTTTTTGTTTTCCCTTTAGATCTAACAACTGCACCTAGTACTTACAGACCTGCCGCAGTAACTAATTTATTCTATTGGAATAATTTCATACACGACTTTATGTATGAATATGGTTTTGATGAACTCAATGGAAATTTTCAGGAAAATAATTATGGAAATGGCGGCCTGGGTAGTGATTATGTAAATGCAGAAGCTCAGGATGGAAGTGGTACTAATAATGCCAATTTTGGAACTCCTCCGGATGGCAGCAACCCACGAATGCAAATGTTTATTGGAATTAATCCGACTCCTGATGTGGATGGAGATCTTGATAATGGAGTTATAGTACATGAATATGGTCATGGTATTTCAAATCGCCTTACAGGAGGCCCGGCTACTACAAGTTGTTTAAGCAATACAGAGCAAATGGGTGAGGGATGGAGCGATTGGTATGCATTGATGCTTACATTAAAACCAGGAGATGTTGGAACAGCATCCAGGGGAATAGGAACATATTTGTTTGGTCAGCCGGCAAATGGTCCGGGCATTCGGCCAACTCCCTATTCAACAAATATGGGCATAAACCCATCTACTTATGATGCCATAAAAACAGCGGCAGTACCCCATGGTGTAGGCTATGTTTGGGCAACAATGATCTGGGATCTTACCTGGAAGCTAATTGAAAAGCATGGACAGGTGGCAGGCTTTGATATCGCTATGGAAATTGTAACGGAAGGATTAAAGCTTCAGCCATGTAGCCCTGGTTTTGTAGATGGGCGAAACGCAATTATTGCTGCAGATCAGGCATTAAATGCCGGTGCTAACCGTTGTCTTATTTGGACAGTATTTGCAAGAAGAGGACTGGGCTTTAGTGCATCACAAGGAAGCACTGGCAGTGTAGCTGATGGCACCCAGGCTTTTGATATGCCGAATAGTTGCTTTATTGATTTACCTGTTACTTCATTATCTGTTTGTCAACCTGCAAATGCGGTTTTTACAGTTAATGTAGGTGATGGTTATGCCGGCCCTGTTACTTTAAGTGCAACTGGTAACCCCGCTGGTACAACGGTAACTTTTTCACCTAATCCTGTTGTAGGACCTGGAAGCAGTACTATGACGATTAGTAATACAGTAGCGGCTGCTGCAGGCACATATCCAATTGTGGTTAACGGTACAGACGGCGTTACTTCAATCAATAATAATTTATCGGTAACAATACAAAGTGCAGCACCAGCAGCATTAAGTTTATCATTACCAGCAGACGGTGCAATCAATGTTTCAAATGCTCTTTTAACCTGGGGTGCTTTAGCAACTGCGGAAACGTACCAGGTACAGGTTGCTACTGATGCAGGATTTACAAATATTGTTGCGAGTGCAACAGGCCTTGCTACACCATCATACCAAACAACAGGATTGGTAAATCTTACTACCTATTTCTGGAGAAGCCGTGCTGTTAATGCTTGTGGAAATGGTGCATACTCGGCAGTATTCCAGTTTACAACAGCAAATACTATTTGTGCTACATTTGTAAGTACAGATGTGCCGGTTGCTATATCAGCTTCTGGAACACCAATAATTACTTCGACAATTACTATTCCCGGAGCATGTGTAGGCACAATTACAAGCCTTAAGGTTAAGAACCTTAATGTTACTCATACCTTTGTTGGTGATTTAAGAGTTACACTTACTTCTCCTGCTGGAACAATTATCAGCTTATTTGACAGACCCGGTGTACCTGCCTCAACTTTTGGTTGTAGTGGTGATAATCTTGCACTAAATTTTGATGATGCTGCAATATTAACGGCTGCAAACCTGGAAGCTACCTGTAATGGTGCCCCTCCTGCTATAAGTGGAACTTATCAATCAATTAATCCGCTTGCAGGATTGAATGGTGAAGATGTAGATGGAGTTTGGACATTGACTGTTGCCGATTTAGCAAGTGGCGACGGCGGCTCTCTTACAAGCTGGGAACTTGAAATCTGTTATTCACCTTGTGTTGTTTGTGATGTGGTAGTATCTGCACCAACAGTTACTCAACCAACTTGCGCAACTCCAACTGGAACTATTGTAGTTAATGCTACCGGTACCGGTACATTAGAATATAGTGTGAATGGTGGTTCTAGCTTTCAGCCATCAAATACCTTTAGTGGACTTGCTTCAGGTAATTATAATATTGTAGCCCGTGTACAAGGTGATCCTTCCTGTACGGTTACGTATAGTGGCAACCCTGTTGTTATTAATGTAGCACCGGTTACTCCAACTGTCAATGCGGTAGCAAATCAATCCCTGTGTAATGGTGCGGCAACTACAACTGTTACATTTAGCGGATCAACGCCAGGTACTGTTTACAATTGGACAAATAATAATACTAGCATTGGTCTTGCAGCAAGCGGTACTGGTAATATTGCCTCATTTACTGCAACAAATGCTACAGCTGCGGTTGTAACCGCTACAATTACTGTTACACCTACATTTACAAATGCAGGTGGAACTTGTACAGGAACCCCCGTACAGTTTACTATAACAGTTAACCCCACTCCAACAATTACCTGCCCGGCAAATATTAACGTAAATAGTCCTGCAGGACAGTGTGGAATAGTAGTAAACTATCCACCAGCTACTGCAACAGGTATACCGGCACCTGTAATTACTTATTCTATACCATCAGGTTCTTTCTTCCCTGTTGGTGTAACTACAGTTACAGCAACAGCAACTAACTCTTGCGGTGTAGTTACCTGTACATTTACAGTAACTGTTTTAGATGTTACAGCACCGGTAATAACCTGTCCGGCAAATGTTACGATAAGTAATACGCCGGGCTTGTGTTCAGGTATAGCAACATTTGCGGCACCTGTGGTTACGG
>LNFJ01000145.1 GCA_001464625.1 Bacteroidia bacterium Ga0077558
CAGATCATTCATCACATGATGGAGAATGCTGAAATCTCTTACGCCGATCTCGGAAAAAAACTATTTGTTTCCGGCGGCACCATTCATGTTCGTATCAAAAAACTACAGGAGGCAGGAGTGGTTAAAGGTACAAGGTTGAAAGCAGATTTAAAACAACTCGGGTATGATGTGATCGCCTTTATTGGTATTTACCTCAAAGAAAGTTCGTTGTATGATACCGTAGCAAAAGATCTTCAAAAAATTCCGGAGATCGTCCGGCTGAATTATACAACCGGCAACTACAGCATGTTTGCAGAAATTGTTTGCAAGGATATTACGCAACTTCGATTTGTATTACATGATCAATTGCAAAAAATAAAAGGTATTGAGCGAACTGAAACGTTTATATCACTCGACGAAAGTTTTAGCCGTAATGTAAAAGTGATGTAGTTGCTTATTGTTATTATATTCTTCCTCTTACATTCAATGCATCTCGTAAACCATTACCCAATAAATTAAAGGCGAGTACCAATAGCATAATAGCAAAGCCCGGTGCTAATGCCAGCATCGGATTTTGAGTGATGATGAAATTGTAATTTTCTTTTATCATCAATCCCCAGCTTGGTTGAGGGGGTTGTACACCAATGCCTAAAAAACTTAAACCAGCTTCAATAACAATAGCGGAGGCAAAATTGCTGGCTGCAATAACCATCACTGGTCCCATAATATTGGGCCAGATATGGCGAACAATAATTCTGAAATTTGAATACCCTAATGCTTTTGATGCTTCCACATATTCCAACTCTCGTACTCCAAGTACCTGGCCTCTTACCAACCTTGCAACATTTACCCACATGGTTAAGCCGACTGCAACAAATACTTGCCAAAAACCTTTTCCTAATGCTAAGGTGATGGCGAATACAAGTAATAAAGTAGGAATACTCCAGATAACATTAATGAACCACATGATGATGTCATCCGTACGGCCACGGAAATAACCCGCCAATGAGCCTAGGATCAATCCGATACTAAGTGAAATGATGACCGTAATTAATCCAACACTTAAACTTACTCTTGTACCTACAATAATGCGACTTAAAATATCCCGGCCATATTTATCAGTACCCAATGGAAAAGTTAACTGGGCAATTGGTTGATTCGTTAATTGGGTTTTGTTGTAAGATTGTCGTTCATTAACGCCTTCATCAATATATTTTTGAACGATGATGCTATCGCCTTTCTCTTCATGACTTGTGATCGGGGTATAATAATGTACATCTTCTTTGCCGCTCACCAATTGCTGAAAAAATCCTGTTGAAGCAACGTCTTTGTCTTTTTTTACTTTAATAAAATCTTGTTTAAAGCCAGGTTTTTTTCCATCAATTTCCACAATAATTCTATTGGAATAAGGAGAAGAGTCAGGAGCAATAAAATATGCGAAGATGGCAATGAGTGTTGCCAGGATAATTATCACTAATCCAAAAACAGCGCCTTTGTTTTTTTTAAGCCGCCGCCATGCCGCTGCCCGGAATGATTGTGATTGAGACATGGTGGAAAGATAAGCTAAGAGGTTAAAAGAGTAAAGGGGAAAATATAAATTCACGCAGAGTTGGCTGAATTATTATCAGTAAATGTTCTCTGCGGTCTCAGCGAACTCTGCGTGCCACCTTTCTTAATTTACCTTTCTTCCCTTCCACTCATATTTACCAAACTGACCAAATAAACCAGAAACAATTGTATAAAAAATATGCAACGGCTGGAAAAAGAAAAATAGTTTAATGGCCCATTGCTTGTCGAAAAAATTTGAAACACTAATAAAAAAAGGTAACTCAACCAATGTTTTGGCAACCCATAAAATTGCAGCGTATAATATGTAGTGAGTATCCCAGATGCCAGCTATTAATAATACAGCGAAAGATAGATTAAAGAGATAGACTAGCAGTAGTACCGGCAAAATCCTTTTATCATTATACACTCCGGCTTTGCTGGCCCACCGGATACGTTGATTAAAAAATGATCTCCATGACTTCATAGGTTCGGTACTTACAGTGGCTTCTTTTGATTTCAGGTAATGCACTTTGCCGGGATATTGTTTCACTATTTTATGCATAAGCAGCATATCATCGCCGGAAGCAATATGATCAATTCCTGCAAAACCATCAACAGCATAAAATGCCTTTCGTTCGTACGCAAGATTAGCACCATTGCACATGGACATTTTTTGATTGGCAACAGTAGCACCGGTAATGCCTTGCAACACCATAAAGTCCATTGCCTGGAAAACTTGCAGTAGCGAGGAGTTACAATTAATCACTACCGGCGCAGCAATAAATACAGATTGTTTTTCCTCTTTGAATGAAGCAATGGTTTGTAACCATTCTGGTGGAGGAATACAATCCGCATCCGTGGTAACGATCAATTCTCCTGTAGCCTCAGCGATGCCTTTTTCTATTGCTTTCTTTTTGTATGAATTGATAGCATCTTCTTTTAATTGAATCCGCTTTGCAAATGGGAATTGTTGAACAATAGTTGCCGTGTTGTCGGTAGAATGATCGTCAACAACAATTATTTCAGTGAGTTCTTTTGGGTAAGATTGATTGCTTAGTGCTGCTAATAATTTTCCGATATTAGTTTCTTCGTTTCTGGCAGGGATGATGAGGGATATTTTTGGTTGTAAAGTATTTTTGGTTGGTTGAAAAATAGCCATAGAGCTCCAGGTCCGCCAATAATAAATGATTAGCAAGCTGTAAAGAATAAATAATGTTATAATGATGTAGAGAAGGATCATGTAATGGGACAAAACTAATCATTGCAACAAAGCCGGCAGTATTTCTTCCACATGTTTTTCATGCAGCACCTGGTGGCCGGCATGGATAACACTGATTGTGCAATGTTCTTCCACACCTTTTTTAAATTTCTCACCTACCGATGAAAGAATAATTCGGTCATGCTTACCATAAATTAAACGGGTTGCTGTTTTATTAAAGATAATTTGCTGTTTGATTTTTTTGAGATTGGGTTGTATGTTTCGCAAAGCGGTCCACCTTGCATATAATAACCGTCGCACTTCAGCATCGCCGATATAATAATTAACGAATTTGAAAATACTGGCATTGATCAATTTCAGTCTATTCAATAATCGCAGAAAGCCAAAGAACCAGTGTGGCTTTTTCATAGTAAAAGCAAAGAATTTATTTCCCAACCAGGTTTGTGTTGCCAGCCAATACCAGAAATTTACTTTTAATCCATCCGGAGCCAACAGAATAAGCCGTTCCACTTTTTCGGGAATAGCTTCATAGAGACTAAGGGCCATGCGACCGCCGAGGCTAAATCCAATTAAAGAAAGCTGCCGGTTTTCCTTACCAATAATTTGCTTTACTATTTGTTGAAGGTCGGAAGTTTTAAAATTTAGCCCTTCTTTCCACTCGGTTTTGCCGTGAAAGGGAAGGTCGATTGAGTAGAAGCTATATTGATTTCCAGCATATTTAGCCAGGAATTCAAAGTTGGTAGCTGTTTCGCCATAACCATGAAAACAGACTGCCTGCTTTGGTCCGTCGCCAAATTGGTAATAACTAATAACTGAGTTCTTATAAGTAAGCCATTGCTGATCCATGGATTGAAGACCGTAAATTTTACGGAAAATTAAACTTGCTTATTTCAAAAATACTATTAATTTTGGATAGTTGCACAAACAACTATATGCCAAACAACCAATTTAAAAAAGGGGAACTCTACAGCTTTATTACCGGTAAAGCATCCACCGCTATTGCCCGTCGGTTACAAAAAAAATTTAATGCAGCCGGATTGAATATTACAATCGAACAATGGAGTGTACTTTATCATTTATGGAAACAGGAAGGAATTAGTCAGCAGGAATTGTGCAACGCCACTTTTAGAGATAAACCAAGTATTACAAGACTGGTTGATAATTTAGAGAAAGCCAATTTGGTAAAAAGAGTAGCATCAGAAAATGATCGCCGTATCAATTTAATTTTTTTGACCAAGCAGGCTTTGAAATTACAGGAAGAAACAATGGCCATTGCTGATGAAACATTGAATGAAGCTTTGATAACAGTACCGCCAGATAAAATTGATGTGTGTAAGGAAGTGTTGCAGGTGGTGTATGATAATTTGAAATAAAGTGGTGAATGGGTTCAAAAAGGAATAAAATTAATTAGAATAAAAATCTTAAAACTTTTCTTATGTCTACTGAAACAGCAACAAAAGCAGTATTGAAAGGTGGAGAATGGTTAGTAAAAGAATCATCTCCTGCCGAAACATTTACCGCCGAACAGTTTGGCGAAGAACAATTAATGATCCGTGATATGTGCAACCAGTTTTTGGATGCAGAAGTATATCCGAATCTTGATCGAATTGATGATCTGGAACCTGGCTTAATGAAATCGTTGGTAACAAAAGCAGGTGAGCAAGGTCTGCTATCAACATCTTTTCCGGAAGAGTTTGGTGGATTGGGAAAAGACTTTGTGACTTCAACAATCGTAAATGAATATCTCGGTGCAGGCCATTCATTCTCCGTTGCAGTTGCTGCACATACCGGAATTGGTACTTTACCAATTTTATATTTCGGTACACCACAACAAAAAGAAAAATACATTCCAAAATTAATTACGGGTGAATGGGCTGGTGCATACGGATTAACAGAACCAAACAGCGGTAGCGATGCATTGGGTGCAAAAACAACAGCTAAGTTGAGTGATGATGGGAAGTTTTATATTTTGAACGGACAGAAATGCTGGATAACTAACGGTGGTTTTGCACAGGTATATACCGTGTTTGCAAAAGTAGATGGAGATAAATTTACCGGCTTTATTGTCGACAGAGGGACCGAAGGTTTTACACAAGGTCCCGAAGAACATAAGATGGGTATTAAAGGTTCGTCAACGGTACAATTATATTTTCAGGATTGTATAGTGCCTGCAGAAAATTTATTGGGTGAAGTTGGCAAGGGACATAAGATCGCTTTCAATATTTTGAACATTGGCCGTTTAAAATTATGTGCAGCAGCTTTGGGTGGTGCAAGAAGGTCGTTAAGCGACACGGTGAATTATGCAAAAACAAGAGAACAGTTCAAGCAACCAATATCCAACTTTGGTGCTATTAAATATAAGCTGGCTGAAATGGCGATCAAAGTTTTTGTTGCGGAATCGGCATTGTATCGTACTGCCAATTGGGTTGATCAAAAGGAAGAAGAATTGCTGGCAGCCGGTAAACCTTTCAATGAAGCATTGTTAGGTGCGGCGGAAGAATATGCAATAGAATGTGCGATGTTGAAAGTTTATGGAAGTGAAGTGCTGGATTATGTAGTGGATGAAGGTGTGCAGGTACATGGTGGCAATGGTTTTAGTGCGGAGTATAATGCATCAAGAGCTTACCGTGATAGCCGCATTAATCGTATTTACGAAGGAACAAATGAAATTAACCGCTTGCTTACATTAGATATGACATTGAAAAGAGCCATGGGCGGAAGATTGGATCTGATGGGACCTGCAATGGCAGTACAAAAAGAATTGATGAGTATTCCTGACTTTGGTGCAGAAGATGAAGCTCCCTTTGCACCAGAAAGAAAATTAGTGACAAATTTGAAGAAAGCAATTTTAATGACATCAGGCGCTGCAGTACAAAAGCTGATGATGAAATTAGACAGCGAACAGGAAGTACTGATGAATATTGCCGATATGGCCATTGAAACCTTTAATGCAGAGAGTGTATTATTAAGAGTGATGAAAATGGTGGAAGAAAAAGGTGCGGCAGCCTCTGCATTACACCTTGACATGATGAGAACTTACCTCTTTGATGCAGCAGACAAAGTAAATAAAGCAGGGAAAGATGCCGTTAACTCATTTGCCGATGGGGATGAGTTACGAATGATATTAATGGGGTTAAAACGTTTTACAAAGGCAGAACCTTTTAATATAAAAGATGCAAGAAGAAGAATTGCCGATAAAATGGTAGCTGAAGGAAAGTATTGTTTTTAATTCCACAAGTCTTTATCGAAATCTAACATGGCTGTCCTTAACGGGGCAGCCGTTTTTGTATTGGTATAAATTGAAGAAAGCTCTTTGCGGGTTACCTTCAACTCATTTAGTTTTTGGATACGTTTTCTTTCAACAAAAATTCCTATGCACATCAGTATGGAAGATAGCGTAGTTACAAAAAAGTACACAAGAAATGTATCAGCTACATATTCCTGGTTTATTTTTCCGTTTGCATCTATATGCGCTTTAAACACATAATATATAAGATAAACAATGGCGTAGCAGCCATATGCAAATAGTAATGCGGCACAAATCAATGCTTTACCCGTTGCTTTACGATGAGATATGGCGACTTTAGTTTGCTTGATAAAAAAATAAAGTCCGAGTGAAAGAACAATAAGAATACCTGGTCCAAGTATGATCGTTATAGCTTCTGTATTAATACCTTTTATAGAGAGCACCGCTATTTCAAAACCAACAAATAAGGCAATTAACACCCGGAGCTTTTTTGTAAATTTCTGCGAGGTGCTAAAATAGCTTAGAAATAAAATCATCAAAGGTGCATCCAGCAAATTATTAGCAAGCCCCCAATAAAAAGCAACATCTTCATTGGCATTAATATAGCCTTCTGTCATTAAATTATAAATGAACAATAGAAAATAATAGGCAATTAAAACCGGAAATGCTTTGTACTTGCCAAGTCTTAGCGTTAGTACCAGGATTACTGGTAAGATCAGGGCAAGAGTGGATATAAGACCCATTGTAGAATTCCACGTCATATCATTAGTTTTTTCTTAGGATTGGATAAAGGTGGTTTGTTACAGCTAACAAAACCGGATGCAATATTAACGGTATTCATATGTACATAGTGTTTACTTTTAGGAGTTTATACTAAAATTCAGTAAAACCGAAATGCTGTTCAGTAATAATACGGAAAGGGGTACAACGGGTTTTTATGCGAATGCGTTAGCGATTGACTAACTACTAATTTTTAGTATTGAAAACTGGTAATATTACTACATAGTTTTTCTTGTGTGCTGACGATATTTTACTTTGATTTATCTTTCTGGTATGATCCGATTTACTTTCTATGCTATCTTTTTTTATTGCGTAAAGGCAAATGCCCAGCCAATAGTTGCAAAACCAATAATGGGAACAACCATTGGTGTACAACCATACCTGGAATATGGTTTTGGCTTTGATAGATTAGGCGGCGCAAAAATTACATATCTTGATACAGGAGTCGTAATTAAAGTGGTGGATAGTTCAGCCGTAAATTATAAAGTACAGCTATCAAAAAACCATGTTGCGTATTTATCAAAAAAAAATTTTAAAAAAGATAGCACCATTAAAGCCGCAGCATATTATTTAACCGCCAGTTTATTGGCCGTTGGTGACGAAAAGTATGATTACCTGAGTATTGCATTAGATGAAAAGCTTCCTTACCGGAGCATTCAGCAAATCAACCCGTCAAAACTGGTGATTGATATTTATGGAGCCAGCTCTAATACGAACTGGATTACGCAACGTTCTTCAGCAAAAGAAATAAAAAATGTATATTATGAACAGACAGAAGACGATGTGTACCGGGTAACGATTGAGTTAAACAATGAACAACATTGGGGTTATAGCATTTATTATGTAGGAAAGAAACTAACCATACGAGTTAAAAGACAACCGCAAGAGCTTGATCTTTCAAAAGTAAAAATAGCCCTAGATGCAGGGCATGGCGGAACGAACAATGGAGCTGCAGGCGTTAGCACTAATATTTCAGAAAAAAAATACACGTTACTTATAGCGAAAGAATTACAACGGGAATTGTTAGAAGAAAATGCAAGGGTATTTATGACAAGAGAAACTGATATTTCTCTAGGTATGCAGGAACGAATGGAAATGCTGAAAGCCGAAGACCCGGATTTTCTCATTAGTATTCATTTAAACTCTTCTGTAAAAGATAGTGTGAATGGAGTAAGTACTTACTATAAGCATATTGGCTTTCGTCCGTTAACACAACATATTTTGAACCGTATGCTGGAATTGGAATTAGCTGAGTTTGGCAATGTAGGCAACTTCAACTTTGCATTAAATGCCCCCACGGAGTATCCCAATTGTTTAGTAGAAGTGGCTTTCTTAAGTAATCGAGAAGATGAAAAGAAAATTCTTGACCCTGCTTTTCATAAGCAAGTGGCCAAAAAAATTGTAGCAGGTATTAAAGATTGGTTGAAAGCATGCAAGAGAAATAATGATTAATCTTCTGGCGGAAATGGTTCACCCTGGTGACAGGTTTTGCAATGCACCACATGTAAATATTCCGGACGAATGTCTTTATTAAAGTAAAAATAATTCTTATTGATGTCAATCGTAAGTCGCATCATTTTTCTGGCTTCTTCTTTCATGGGCTCTGCATCAGATGCATAATCCAACGAATCCTTCATTCCAAAATTCAATTTATTATAAGGCACATGGCAAAAGTTGCATTTTACACCTAATGCAACATTATATGTTTGCATAATGCTATCCAGTTTTGCATCACTAATGTCTTTGGGTAGTATTTTTAAATTTCTTTCTTTTACTACAGGAGCTTTTGTAGCGGCAATGCTCAATACGATAAAAGCGATGAGGATAAAAATGGCTAGTATTTTCTTTTTATGCAACATGGTTTACAGACGAAGGATTAATTAATAAGGCGGCATTGGCTACCCGAAAATTATTTGGATTCATGAAAATACAAATTAACTGCTGTTTCCGCTATTGGTAAATGATGAAAGGTTAAGTTTTCTACATTTGGGGCTGTAAAACTATTATCATGAGCAATCTTGTAAATGAATTTAATGATTACCGTACAAAAATGAACGAGGTAATTCTTAGTAAAGACAATCTCGTAATCAAAAGGCTCTGGAATCTGGATACAAATACGTATGCCGAAGGAGCATTGGATGTAAAAACAAAAGAACTATTAGGCCTGGTTGCCAGCATGGTGCTTCGTTGCGATGATTGTATTAAATATCACCTTGGTAAATCTCATGAGCTTGGCATAAATACCGAACAGATGTATGAAGTATTTGCTGTTGCCAATATTGTAGGCGGAACCATTGTAATACCACATACAAGAAGGGCGGCGGAATACTGGGAAGAATTATCGGAAAATGCTAAATAAGGCAACTGACCATTGAAAATTGAACATTTGTTTTTAGAATAGTAATTTTGCCTCAACCCCCAATGTATGAGTGAAACAACAACAGCCCCCGTTTTAACAGCCAAAGATTTTGCTACCGACCAGGAAGTTCGCTGGTGTCCCGGTTGTGGCGACTATTCTATTCTGGCCCAGGTGCAGAAAGTAATGCCTACGCTGGGTATTGCCAGGGAAAATATTGTAATTATATCTGGTATTGGTTGCAGCAGCCGGTTTCCTTATTATATGAACACCTATGGAATGCATTCTATTCATGGACGGGCAACTGCAGTTGCTTCGGGTTTAAAGGCGAGCCGCCCTGAGTTGAGTGTGTGGATCGTTACCGGTGATGGCGATGGTTTGAGTATTGGTGGAAATCATACCATTCATTTACTTCGCAGAAATTTTGATGTAAATGTATTGTTGTTCAACAACCAGATCTATGGATTAACCAAAGGACAATATTCTCCAACCTCAGAAGAAAAGAAAGTAACGAAGAGCACACCAATGGGAAGTATCGATCATCCGTTTAACCCACTGGCGTTGGCATTGGGAGCCGATGCAACATTTGTGGCAAGAACGATGGACAGAGACCCAAAACATTTACAGGCAATGCTCATCAGAACCAATCAACATAAAGGAGCATCTTTCTTAGAGATTTACCAGAACTGCAACATTTTTAATGAAGGTGCATTTGAAATATTTACGGAGAAAGGAAGCAAGCCAACAGAAACATTATTTTTAGAACAAGGCAAACCATTATTATTTGGTGCAGCGCAAGACAAGGGAATAAAACTGGATGGCTTTAAACCAGTAGTGGTTGATCTAAATCTCGGGCATAGTGCTGATGATCTATGGATACACGACGAACAGGATATTTACAAAGCACAGATATTAACCCGCATATTCGACGACCCAAAAATCGAAGGTCACTTACCCAGACCATTCGGCGTTTTCTACCAGACCAACAGGGCTTGCTATGAAGATGTAATGGCTGCACAATTAGAAGAAGCAAAAACAAGAAAGCCTGCTGATTTGGATAAACTTTTGAAGGGGAATGAGGTTTGGACGATTGCTTAATCCTGTATAATAAATTCAATCGGTTTTACCGGTACCTCACTCTTGTCAGGCAGCTGAACAGAGATTGATGAAATTAGAATTCTATCTTCTTTCTGCAAAACTTTAAATGCTTCTTTTATATCAGGCGTAAACGCATTACCCTGGTAACTTTCATTAAAGATTATTTTATCTTCTCTTGTTATTGATAATGTAAATTTCTTTACATAGTAATCGACATCGATAGCTAGAAAATGGGGCAATCCTGAACCGATACCGCCTTGTGCAATCAAAGCTCCTTTCTTAATATAGCCCCCACTAAGCCCCCCTATATTAACAATAGGTTCAGGTATTTCTTTTACAACTACTTTCCACTCACCTATTTTTCTTGTCTTACTTCTTTTTAGATTACTAATAAGGATTGTTGATACTCCTGCCTTATGGGGTTTGAATATATAGTTGCAATTGGAAAGTTTTTCGATGTCACCTGAATCCGAAGAAAGTATAACAGACTTGCAGGAAGCTCTTTCGACAGTGCATGAGAAATAGTTGTCCATTCCAAAATATGCAATATTGGGCGAAGTTCTATAAAAGGAGAAAGTAAAGTTTTGCGAAAAAGCAGTATTGCCTAGAAGAAAGCTTGTAACAAAAAGCAATATTCTATTCGCCATATATTAAACAACGATGATTAGGTGTTGAAAATTGTCATCCACCCGCCAACACTCTCGCTGCATTCTCATACACTTTCTTCTCTTTTCTTTTATACCACCATTGCGGGGCAGTTTTTTTCATCAGTGTATCAATATTGCGCATACCAATTAAACTCCACATGCCTTTTAGTTTTCCGGCAAAAGTTGGTTGCAGGGCCCGTAAGCTCATAGCAAAACCACTATCCAAATATTCCATGTGGTGCCAATAGCCGGCCGGCATAAATAATGTATCACCCGGCTCTAAAATAAAATCAAAACCTTCCGCCAATTTTAGTGCGGGGAATTTTTCATAATCAGGGCTTCCGTTTTGTTCGTAGTAGTTAGAAAAATCAGCAAGGCTTAATACTTCATACGGTTTGCGATACAATTTGTGTTGTTCCTTAAAAGGAAACATCAACACTCTTTTTCTTCCGGCAAACTGTGTATGTAAAATATGAGAGAGATCAATATCAAAGTGCATGTGAGTGATGCTGCCTTGTCCGCCGGTAAACAACATCGGGTACTTTTTTATAAAGCCTTTCATATAATTTTCGGGCCATTTAAAATCGTTGATCAATTGCGGAGCATGGTCAAAAATATTGAAGAGAAAAATTCGCCACGCAGCAGGACCGGCTTTTATCATGTCAATATACTCACCAAAAGTTTTGTAATCGTCTGCTGTGTTAATAGGAGTATAAGCATCACTTTTTACGTTATTATACAGCGGTACTTTTTTATCACCAACCAAACTTTTGAAATAATCCCAGTTCCATTTGTTATAGGCTGGCCATTCTTTAGCAAGATTTTTGATTACAACAGGTTGGCCGGGTTCATAATAATCTTTTTTGAATACCTCAGGGCTCAATGAATCGAAAGTGGGAACCGGCTTTAACTGCATACTGGAGATCTTAATTTGCCGCCAAATTACGATTTGTACGTCAAAACTGAGTTTGTAACAGTTTGTTTTAGCAAAACCCTGTATTTTTAAAGAGAAGGCACAATTATGTTATTACACATTCACCCAGATAATCCGCAGCCACGATTGATAAAACAAGTGGTAGAAAGCTTACAGCAGGGAGGCATCATTATTTACCCAACCGATACGGTATACGGGCTGGGCTGCGATATTTTGCAGCAAAAGGCAGTAGAAAGAATTTGCCGCATTAAAAATGTCGAACCCAAAAAGGCACAATTGTCCTTTGTGTGCAGTGATCTTTCTCATTTAAGTGAATTTGCAAAACCTATTTCAAACCCTACTTACCGGATTTTAAAAGATTATCTGCCGGGGCCGTACACCTTTATTCTCCAAGCCAGTAAAATGGTACCCAAAATATTACAAAGCAAAAAAGATACTATCGGGCTGCGCATTCCTGACAACGCAATTGCCATGGCCATCATAAAAGAATTAGGCCGTCCAATATTAAGTGCATCACTCCCCGGCGAAATGGTAGAAGATTATACCGACCCGGAAGTGATGTATGAAAATTTTATGAACGAAGTTGACTTTGTGGTAGATGGCGGCATAGGTGGCGTTATACCTTCTACAATTATTGACTGCACAGAAGAAAAACCTGTTTTGATAAGAGAAGGGCTAGGGGAATGGGATAGCTGATAAGTGCTTTTAAAATAATTCTGACTGTAATGGTAGCAACTTAAAAGTTTTCCGGTGATACTCGCAAAGACCAAACTCTTCTATTGCCTTTCGATGAACTAAAGTGCCATACCCTTTATTTCTATCCCATCCATACTGCGGAAACTGATGGTGCAATTGATACATATATTCATCCCGGTACGTTTTAGCCAATATACTGGCCGCAGCAATAGAAGCAAATCGGCCATCCCCTTTTACAAAACACTGGTGCGGAATTTTTTTATAGGCAATAAAACGATTACCATCAATCAATAACAGCCGTGGCTTCTTTTTCAATTTGTCCACTGCGAGGTGCATAGCTTTGAAAGATGCTTTCAGAATATTAATTTGGTCAATTTCTTCATTACTAACTGAGGCAACAGCAAATGCAATTGCTTCTTTTTCTATAATGGGTCTTAATTCATCCCTCTGTTTTTCTGAAAGCTGTTTGGAATCATTCAACAAAGGATGATAAAAATCTTTGGGTAAAATAACAGCCGCTGCAAACACCGGTCCTGCATAGCAACCTCTTCCGGCTTCATCGCAACCGGCTTCTAATAATTCATTTTGATAAAAGGAAGCTAACATTAAGTGCAATTTCAGTCAACAAAAATTATTTTTAGCAAACAAGTGCCGTTAATTTTGCATCGCAATGAAATCCAACAAAAAATACCTGCAGTATACCTGGTTTGTAACTATAATGGTCTTTTTGGTGATATTGGCAGGTGGTGTAGTTAGAATGACGCAAAGTGGAATGGGCTGTCCCGATTGGCCTACCTGTTTTGGCCGCTGGATTCCACCCACCAGTGCTGACCAATTGCCCCCGGATTTTGAAAAATACCTGAAGACACAGGACATTGACCATACTTTCAATGTATATCACACCTGGATCGAATACATCAACCGTTTGCTCGGTGCTTTATTGGGCGTTTTTATTTTCATTCTTTTTATCTGGAGTTTTAGAAAGTTTCGCAAAACCAACAAGCAAATTGTTTGGCTTTCTTTTTTCTTATTGATTGCAATAGGCTTTCAGGGGTGGTTGGGAAAAAAAGTAGTAGACCACAATCTTGCTGTAGTTAAAGTAACCATACATATGCTGGTTGCATTGTTGATTGCAGCCGTGCCATTAATAATTATCTATAAGCTACAAGCCGAAAGGAAAATAGAAGCAAAGTTTTTAAAGTATTTATCTTATTCGCTTATTGTAATACTCCTGATTCAAATTATATTAGGGACACAAGTACGGGAGCAAATTGATGAAATTTCAAAATCATTAAAATACCAGCAAAGAGAATTGTGGATTGATCGATTAGATGGAATGTTCATTATCCATAGAAGTTTTTCATGGTTGGTTGCCATGGGCGGCATAGCACTTTGGTTTAAAGCGAGAACCTTCAAATCCTTACAGCTAAATGTAATATTTATTCTTGTGGGTGTATTAGCTACAATTATCGCCGGGCTGGTTATGGCATTTTATAACATTCCAGCTATTGCACAGCCCCTTCACTTGTTATTGGCAAGCATATTAGTAGTATCCGTTTTTTCGTGTAGTCTCCGGTTAAAGTAAGCGTCTATTTATAGCTTGATTTCGCAAGTATTTATCAGTATTTTTAAGTCGAAACTATTTTTCTAAAAAATGAAAGCCTGGCTCCGGGGATTTTTTTATTCTTTTCCTATTCAATTACTGTTTCTTCATTTCAGGAAGTACCAGGTGTTGCTGCTTTTCTGGTTCATCATGTTCAGTACAGTGAATGGTAGTTTCATGAAAACATTCGGTGCGGATTCATTATTTCTTGCACCGGAATATTTGGGTAATGTAAACCCAATCAGCTCTGCAATAGTTGGTGCCGCTATTGGTATGTTTATTATGAGCTGGAATATCTCCAGTTTTATTTTGTTTACTAAGCATTTTCGTTTTCTGGCAGCTACTACTAATCCATTTTTAAAATATTGTATTAATAATTCAATTATACCCGGACTTTTTCTGGTATTCTATTTTTTCAAAGCATACCAATTTGCACATTTTAAAGAGTTAATTACCACAACTGAAGTATTATTCTTATTTGGCGGTTTTACCAGCGGCCTGATTTTTATTTTAGCAGCATCACTTATTTATTTTTTTCGTGCCGATCGTTCTATTCTTCGCAGAATGATGCCGATGTTTTCTAATCCACAATCGTATATCACTCATTTAAGTCCTATAAAAGAGGTTTATTATGGCGGAACATTAATGAAAGTGGAAACTTATTTAGAATCACCATTTCGCCTGCGGCCAGTAAGAGATGTATCGCATTATACAGATGAATTTGTAGCATCTATTTTTAAGCGGCATCACTTTGCAGCTATTCTCTCTGATAGTGCTTTTTTTCAATTACCTGCTGCTGCCAGTATTACTATTTTCTTTTCTATTTTAATTGGTGTGGCTGGTGCTATTACTTATTTTTTACAAAGCTGGAGTATTCCCTACCTCGTAGGTTTAGTATTGGTACTGAATATTTTTTATCAGAAAGATTGGATTGATCCACGTAATAAAGCATACGGTATAAATTATTGGAATAAGGACGAACGTCCTGCTTATACCCGTGAAGGTTTGCTTGCATTATGCACCAAAGAAAATATGGATGCAGACAAACAGAACATGATAAGCATATTAAATACCTGGAAGAAAAAGCAGGATAGTGAAAAACCTTTATTGGTATTGATTAACACCAGCGGTGGTGGTCATCGCAGCGCTACATTTACGATGAGTGTGTTGCAGCACTTAGATAGTATTACGAAAGGCGACATCATGAAGAAAACCTTCCTGATAAATGGTGCATCGGGAGGTATGATTGGCGCAGCTTATTTCCGGGAATTATATTTAAGAAGACAGCAAGGCAATAATATATACCTGCAGGATAAACAATATGTGGATGATATTTCCGGTGACCTGTTGAATCCGTTGTTTACTTCATTTTTTGCGAGAGACTTAATTGCTCCGGCACAAAAGTTTTCTATTGGTCCTTATAAGTATGTAAAAGACAGAGGGTATGCTTTTGAAGAAAAGTTGAACAGTAATACAAATGGATATTTAAATAAACAACTGCGGGATTATGAAGCAGATGAAAAGGCAACCAATATTCCACTAATGTTTTTTGGCTCAGTTGTTACAAGAGATAGCCGTAAAATGATCATTAGCACACAACCGGTTCGGTTTATGATGCTGGCACCACAGGATACCACTTCCATTCCTTTTGTGGATCCTGATGTGATTGACTTCACCCGTTTTTTTGAAAAGCAAGACCCCTACAATATTCGTATGCTTACAGCATTACGAATGAATGCTACGTTCCCGGTGGTATTGCCCAATGTGTGGCTACCATCCAATCCTGTGGTGGATGTAATGGATGCAGGATTGCGAGATAATTATGGACAGGAAACTACACTCCGGTTCTTATCATCTTTCGATGATTGGATTAAGGCGAATACCAGGGGTGTATTAATAGTACAAATAAGAGACAGAACTGCCGGAGGTTGGGAAGTGCCTTATGTATCGGACGATATAAGTGACCATATCACAAAGCCTTTCTTATTGCTGCAACACAACTGGTTTAAGATGATGGAGTATTCGCAAAATGATTTATTGAATTACTACACCACAAATAATAACATCCCTGTTTATAAAATTGCATTTCAATATGCAGCCGATAACCAGCAAGATAAAGCGGCATTAAGTTTTCATCTTACAAGGCGGGAAGAAAAAGATATTGTTGGGTCTATTCATTCAGCTTCTAATACAAAGGGGTTCCAGCAAATGCTTGATTTATTTAATAAAAAAAATGTGGCGGATTCTTCTCAAAGAAATAGCATACTTCCAAGAAGATAGTATTGTTTTAAATGGGCTGAATAAGCCGAAAAACTTTCTTCTTCATCACTATCTCTATTTTTTCAGGTGTTTCGGCAGGGTCGCCATCAATATGCAATGGTGCAGATGAAAGGTTCTTTATTGTTAGTTTATCTGTTTGAAAATAAATAACACCTTTTTCTTTTCCAGTGACCGCATCGGTTTGCAATTTATTTTTTCCACGAACCTGCTTTAATGTTTCAATCAATAAACTCAGCTTGCCTTGATTAGTTACAATAACAATATCCAGCAATCCATCACTCAGGCTTGCTTCCGGAGCAATGGTAAAATTATTTCCAAACTGGTTGCTATTAGCAATGCTGATAAAATAAGCATCTGTTCTTATAGTTTTGTTATTAATGGTCAATTCAAAATCATAAGAGCTGGCGGAAAAGAAATTTTTTACCACTTGCTTTACATAAGTAACCAGGCCTCTTTTTGATTGCTCTGCAAAATCATGTGCCACTTTTGCATCAAACCCTAATCCGCAAAGCATACAGGCAAATTGCTTATTAATAGTAAAGCCATCAATAGCGGAAGCTTTTCCATTGAAAATAATGCTTAATGCTTTGGCCGGTTGCTTCGGGATTTTGGCTGTATAAGCTAACCCATTTCCAGAACCACAGGGAATAATGCCAAAGTTTACAGGTTGGCCTAGTAGATTGCCTACCACCTGGCTTACGGTTCCATCGCCACCTGCAATTACAACGTCGGTTACTTTTTGATCTTTAATTATATCAAAAAGAAAAGAGTAATCGCCACTGGCAATAGAAGGAAAAACTTGAAAAGGTATTTTTTTTTCTTTTGTTTTTTTCTCTATATACTCTTGCAGGTCTTTCTTGATACGGGTACCAGAAATAGGGTTAATGATATAAATAATGTGGCGGCTCATGTACTATTAAAGACGCAATGTACATAAATGCACCCGACGAACTCTAACAGCGAGGTTGGGGTCTTTGGGACTTACCGTACTGTAAATTCTGATTTCTTTTTTTCCAGCGAAAAATTTGCGTAAAAGACCAATTTTTATTTTATATGAGGTAACGCTGTCTTTTCGTAAAACTTCATTGTCATTTTCATCATAAAAAAGAAAAGACCGCCACCAAGTATCAGGTTCTGCCTCTTTAAAATTTATTTCGAGACAGCCATTTTTCTTCCATTCCCCGTCGTTTATTTTTATGCTGTTTTTACTTTCATCCTCCTGGCTCGTAGCAACCAATGTTTTATTGTTCAGTTTTATCTTCCAACTGTTCTCTTGTGCATCAGCAGTCACGGTTGTTAGAATAAGGGTTAAAAGAAGAAGTAATATTTTCATACTCTAAACAGTTCAATAATCTTACCAAAACGATTTGACTATTAGAAGATGATTATAAAGGGACAAATACACAATTACCATCTTAATAAAGCACTGGCCCAGGTAAAACCGCTACCAAATGCTGCCAGACAAACTAAATCACCCTCCTTTATTTTTCCGCTTTCCCATGCTTCGCAAAGAGCAATTGGAACAGAAGCTGCTGTGGTGTTGCCATATTTTTGAATATTATTATAAACCTGGTTGTCGGTTAACTTTAATTTTTGTTGCACAAATTGGGCAATACGTAAATTCGCCTGGTGAGGAATCAGCATTGTTAAATCAGAAGTTTGAAGTCCGTTTTGCTGTAATGCTTCCATAATTACTTCCGGAAATTTGACTACTGCTTTTTTAAAAACAGATTGTCCATCCATAAAAGGAAAATTCTGCGCATTGTCAATCATTTCATGACTCATAAACATATCGCCTATTTCATTGCTGTTAAAATCAGCGACTTTCTCCTTTACCCAATGGTTGGCATGGGTTCCTGGATTATACATTGCCAATATTTCTGCCGCTTCACCATCACTATGCAAATGAGTAGAAAGAATACCTGATGAAGAGGATGTGTCAGCAGGTTGTAACACCACTGCCCCTGCACCATCGCCAAATATTACAGAAATATTTCTTCCCCTGGTTGTAAAGTCTAAACCGAAAGAATGTTTTTCGGCACCAACCACCAATATGTTTTTATACATACCGGTTTTAATGAACTGGTCGGCTACACTTAATGCATATACAAAACCACTGCATTGGTTGCGTACATCTAAGGCGCCAATTTCTTTCATCTTCATAGCCCGTTGCAATAGAACACCACAACCCGGAAAATAATAGTCAGGGCTTAGGGTAGCAAAAACGATGAAATCAATATCCTGAGGAGCAATGCCCGCCCTTTCAATAGCAATTTTGGCGGCTTCCACTCCCATTGTTGTGGTTGTTTCGTCGGTTCGGTGGGCAAAGCGTCGTTCTTTTATTCCAGTCCGCTCCTGTATCCATTTATCACTTGTGTCCATATACTTCAACAAGTCATTATTGGTAACAACATTGGAGGGAACATACATGCCTATTCCGGCAATTTTTGATTTAAACATAGCAAGCAATTTAAAAAAGAAAGATAGGAAATGTGCGGGAATTGCAACTGTTTCATTGTGAACTGTTGTTTATGAGCAAAGCTTACGCAAACGATGGCGCAGATGTAGTTGTACTTACTACATAAGATTGGGGTATTGCTCTATATTTTAATATGGAGATGAGGCGTTTCTTTGCGGTAGAAACAATGATTAAGGTTAAGGCTCTGATGAAATAATTGAAAGACCGTTTAAACAATCCATATCTATGAAAACTACCAAAATCCAAATGTCCTGATGAAGACGAACTCCTTTAAATTCTAAAGTCCACCAATTTTGCAGCCCCGGTTTATCGGGGCTGTTTATTTATCAATAAGCTGCCACTTCTTTAAGTTTCAATATTTCTGTTGCAAACTTCTCACACTCTTCCTGCACCTTTTGTATGTCTTTTGATTTTACATAGGAGCCAATTACATGATCACCGGCATTGGGTATAGCTACTTCTCTTTTTAAATTAGGGGCAGTACTCAATTGATTAAACATTCTTTTCATAGCTGATACCTTCACCACTTTATCCTGGTTCTCTTCATCTTTAAAATAGTAAAGCAACAAGGTTGGTTGCTTAATTTTTTTGAACGTAGATTCTTTCATCGTCGTTTCTAATAACTCTTCTAATTCTACGGTTGATTCGATACGATATTTATTATTCCAATATTGAGCATACGTAGTAGTGGTATCTTTTGCCCTATTATATTTTCCTTTTACCAGTTTAGCAATTTGTAATCCCCAGGGATTGTTGAGCAACCAGGCATTAGGGTCATTAATAGCGATATTGGGAGAAAGCAAAATCAACCCGGCTATTTCGGGATATTCTGCCGCTAATTTTAATGCTAATGTGCCTCCTGTTGAGGTGGCCATCAGAATAACTTTTTTACCTAATTGTTTTGCAATGGCATAAGCCTGTTTGGCGGAGTTCCAAACTCTATCAGCCGTAAAATTCAAAAGAGGCTCCGTTGTATCTACACCATGATCGGAAAGGCGACTTAAAAACAAATTACAGCCAAACTTTTGCGCAAACTCATAATGTACCGGATCGCCTTCTTCCTGGCTGGCAGAAAAGCCATGTAAATAGACTATCGAATATTCTGTTACCTGTTTTAAAGAATCGTTGAACCACAAAATCCTGGCTTCATTGTCCGGTTTCAACTTTTGTCTGGCTTCATTATCACTGATGTATTTTTCCAGCGAAGCTGCATCGGCAGGAACAGTGGGGAGATCTTTTATAAACTTGGGGTGAGAGGGTTTTGGCCCCACAAAGTAAACGGCGATCAGGACTAAAAGGATGATGCCTAACCATTTGAGAAATTTCATGGCTACAATTTTGCTAAAACTACATTAAATCCTTGTTTCTAACTGCGTTAAGCCTTTATTAATTAGGTCTTTCGTTTGCTCCCCCCGCTTAATTAACGTACCTTCGCCGCTCGTTTGAAAAAAGAGAATTATGGATATTAGAAACATCGCAATCATTGCCCACGTTGACCACGGTAAAACTACACTGGTTGACAAGATATTACACACCACAAAAGTCTTTCGTGAAAACCAGGAAACTGGCGACCTGAT
>LNFJ01000146.1 GCA_001464625.1 Bacteroidia bacterium Ga0077558
AAGAGCCTTCTGAAACTCGGATTAAAAAATACCGAATCTATTCATTATCAATCATCACCCGAGGAGTTAGTACAAGACTCTATTCGCATTGGCGAAGGCGTATTAAATGATACTGGTGCATTGGTAATTCGTACAGGAGAGTTTACGGGCCGTTCTCCAAAAGATAAGTTTACAGTAAAAGATGAGACCACGGCCGACTCCGTTCATTGGAATGATTTCAATATCCCCATCGAGCCAAAATACTTTGATATTATTTTCGACAAGGTTACCAGCTATCTAGACTCTTTAAAAGAAATCTGGGTAAGAGATTGTTTTGCCTGCGCCGACCCCCGCTATCGTTTGAATGTTCGGGTGATAAATGAAAAGCCCTGGAATAATTTGTTTGCCTACAATATGTTCTTACGGCCCAATGAAGAAGAGTTAGAAAAATTTGAAGCAGACTGGCATGTTATTTCCGTTCCGGGATTAAAACTAGATCCGAAAGAATGTGGTACCCGGCAACATAACGGTGCTGTTGTTTCTTTCAAACATAAAATGATATTAATTGCCGGCACTGGATACACTGGTGAAACGAAAAAAGGCATCTTCACCATTCTCAACTACATTTTACCACACGAAAAAAATGTATTGAGTATGCACTGTAGTGCGAATATGGGCGAAGATGGTGATACAGCTATCTTCTTTGGCTTGAGTGGAACAGGAAAAACAACACTGAGCGCCGATCCCAATAGAAAATTAATTGGCGATGATGAACATGCATGGACATCAGACAACATCTTCAACTTTGAAGGTGGTTGCTATGCAAAAACAATTAACCTGACTGAAGAAAAAGAACCAGAGATTTTTAATGCCATTCGCCCCGGTGCTTTGGTAGAGAATGTTACTTTTTATCCCGGTACCAATAAAATAAATTTCGACGATGCTTCGATAACTGAGAACTCAAGAGTTTCCTACCCATTACATTTTATCAGCAATGCTAAAGAACCATCCATAGGTGGTTTACCTAAAAATATATTCTTTCTTACCTGCGACGCATTTGGTGTGCTGCCTCCAATTTCTAAATTAACTCCGGGACAAGCGATGTACCAGTTCATTTCTGGTTACACTGCTAAAGTTGCCGGAACAGAATTGGGAGTAACAGAACCTAAACCAACTTTCAGTGCTTGCTTTGGTGCACCATTTCTTCCCTTGCATCCGGGCAAGTATGCTCACATGCTGGGAGAAAAAATGCAGGAGCATAAAGTAGATGTCTGGATGATCAATACGGGTTGGACTGGTGGTCCTTATGGCGTTGGAAACCGTATGAAATTGAAGTATACAAGAGCAATGATCACCGCTGCTTTGGAAGGAAAATTGAATGATGTAAATTTCATTAATGACCCGATATTTGGGGTAGCCATTCCAACAGCATGTCCTGATGTGCCTGCTGAAGTATTGAACCCGATAAATACCTGGGAGGATAAAATAGCCTTTACAGAGAAAGCGAAATATCTTGCCGGATTGTTTATAAAGAACTTTGAAAAATACGCTGATGGTGTTACTGCAGAAGTTTTAGCTGCCGCACCAAAAGCATAAAATAGCAACTTTGGACGGTTGACCGACTAACCCCTGGCATTATGTGTCAGGGGTTTTTTATTTACTTTAACGATACTACTGCCCTCCTTTATAACTTTTTGTGCGACTTTACGTTGTTTACAAGCAATGAAATTTTTACTCCTTTACATTAGTTTTCTCTTATTAGGTAGCAAGCCGGCTACTTCTCATGCACAGTCTGCTAATGAAGAATTGCTGGATTGGAATGGTTCAAAAAGACTTACCTGGGCAGATTATAAAGGCAATGTTGATAGAAATAGTGACGCAGCAGCATCCACCACAACTTACCTGGCAATAGAGTACAATATTAAAAATTCTAACTTCAGCTATACCATCCAATCCCGATTTTCAAAAACCCGTTCCTGGGGTTTGCACAAAACAGCTTATATATTGAGTCATGAGCAAGGCCATTTTGATATTGCAGAAGTTTTTGCCCGCAAACTGCATATGAAAATGAGTGAATACAAGTTTAACTCCAAAACGTATGCGAAAGATTTAAAGAAAATATACCAGGACATACTGGATGAAAAAGAAGAAACGCAAAATGACTACGATAGAGAAACCCGCCATAGCATCAATAAAGAAAAGCAAGCCGAATGGCTGAAAAAAATAGAGAAGATGCTGGAAGAATATAAAGACTATGCGGATTATTAAAACAATCCGTACAACTGGCTATCTACCTTACGAATGATCTCACCAAAATCTTCATCCTTTTCGCCAAACTTATTTTTGTCAACATCAATTACTAATAACGGGCCTTCTTTGTATTCGCTGATCCATTTGTTATAGTATTCGTTGAGCTTCTTTAAATAATCAAGCCGGATGTTTTCTTCATACTCCCTTCCTCTTTTTTGAATTTGCCCTACCAGTGTCGGTACTGATGCATTCAGATATATCAATAAGTCTGGTGGTTGCACCAATGTTTTTAATGTTTGGAAGAAATGAAAATAGTTATCAAAATCTCTTTTGCTCATCAATCCCATTTCATGCAGGTTGGGCGCAAATATGTTGGCATCTTCGTAGATCGTTCTGTCTTGTATAACAGTCTCAGTACCTTTTTGAATTTCTACCAATTGGCGAAGACGACTGTTTAAGAAAAATATTTGCAGGTTGAAACTCCAGCGGGGCATATCCTCATAAAAATCCATCAGGTAAGGATTGTGATCTACATCTTCAAAATTCGGTATCCACTTGTAATGCTTACTAAGCATTTCAGTTAATGTAGTTTTACCGGCACCGATATTACCGGCCACTGCTATATGCTTTGGTTTTGATTTTACTTTTGCCATACCCCTACCCCCTAAAGGGGAATTTTTAAACATTAAAATATCTAATTGAATAAAAGTATTGAATTCTGGTTTAAGAAAAATTTTTTTCTCCCCTTCAGGGGTTGGGGGCAAAATAATTGAGACCCATTGCTTGCCGCACTAATTCCATCGTGGCCTTTGCACTTTTACGGGCTTTTTCGGCTCCTTTTTCCATTACCTCTTTCAGATAAGCCGGGTTATTTCGAATGCCTTCTGCCTTTTCCCGGATAGGTGCTATAAACTTCACCATATCCTCTCCCAATTGCTTTTTCATATCACCGTAACGGATAACACAATTGTTGTAGTCACCTTCATATTTTGCAATTGTTTCAGCAGAGCTTACGAGTTTCATCAACCCGAAAATATTTTCAATATAATCCGGTTTAAGTGAGTTTTTTTCTGTTGGCCCACTATCCGTTTTAGCTTTCATTACTTTTTTACAGATCAGTTCATCATCATCACTCAGGTACAGGGTGGCCATCTGGTTTTCACTCTTGCTCATTTTACCAGTTCCATCTAGACTTGGCACTTTTACCAGCTCGTCTCCATAATTAAAAGCATGTGGCTCGGGAAACACATCACCATACCGGTGATTAAAACGGTTGGCAAAGTTGCGGGCCATCTCCAAATGTTGTTCCTGGTCTTTACCAACTGGTACATACGATGCTCGATGTAAAATAATATCGGCAGCTTGCAAAACAGGGTAAGTCAATAAACCTGCATTTACATTTTCCGGGTGCTGACGAACTTTGTCTTTAAACGTTACTGTTTTTTCCAACTCGCCTTTATAAGCCAGCATATTTAGATAGAGATAAAGTTCTGAAGTTTCATACACATGACTCTGGCAAAACAACGCAACTTTATCCGGGTCAAGTCCGCAGGCAATATTTTCTGACAAAACCCGATGAACATTTTCCTTTAGTTCTTTTGTATCAGGGTGAGTAGTTAAAGAATGCAGATCGGCTACCATAAAGTAGCACTCAAACTCTTCCTGCATCCGCACATAATTTCTAACGGCACCAAAGTAATTTCCGAGGTGTAAAAACCCAGTAGGCCGAATGCCGCTCATTACTATTTTTTTCTGCATATCCATAAGGCGGCGAAGATAATAAAATAGTCGGGAGCCATGAGTAGTGAGCCTGGAGTGAGCCTCTGCTATGAAAGTTTCCCGACTAATGACTCCTGACTATATTTGCATATGGAAGTAAATGAAGAAATGGTTGACAAACTGGCTCATCTTTCCCGCCTACAATTTAATGAAACGGAGAAAGCGGAAGTAAAAAACGATCTGCAGCAGATGATAGCATTTGTTGAAAAATTAAATGAGCTCAATTTGGATGGAGTGCAACCACTTCTACATATGAGCCCCGAAGTAAATGTGCTGCGGGAAGATGAAATAAAAGGATCCATAAGCCGGGAAGAAGCATTGAAAAATGCGCCGCTGCACGATGAACAATTTTTTATGGTACCCAAAGTAATTAAGAAATAAAATGGGAATTATTCATTTAGAAAATATTCACAAAAGCTATTTTATGGGCAAGCAAGAGCTTCCTGTACTAAAAGGTATTTCCCTGAATATTTTTAAAAATGAATATGTGGCTTTAATGGGTCCTTCCGGCTCGGGAAAAAGCACACTGATGAATATAATAGGTTGTTTAGATACTCCCACTGGCGGAAAGTATATTTTAAACAACTACGATGTAAGCCAAATGAAGGACAACGACCTGGCTGATATCCGCAATAAAGAAATTGGTTTTGTATTTCAGCAATTTAATTTACTTCCCCGTTTAACAGCTTTGGAAAATGTAGCATTGCCATTAGTATATGCAGGCATCGGAAAAAAGATCCGCAATGAAAAAGCAAAACATGTGCTGGATATGGTCAATCTTTCCGACAGAAGCCATCATAAACCAAATGAATTAAGCGGAGGTCAAAGTCAACGGGTAGCCATTGCCCGTGCATTAGTGAATGACCCGGCTATTATTCTGGCTGATGAACCAACAGGTAATCTTGATTCAAAGACTTCGCATGAGATAATGGAAATTTTTCACCAGATACATTCAGCGGGCAACACCATTGTTTTGGTTACACATGAGGAAGACATTGCGAACCATGCACACCGGGTTGTGCGATTAAGAGATGGTGTGGTAGAGAGTGATGGAAAAAGAATTTTAGTTCATGGTTCATAGTTCAGCACTCGTTCCTGTTTAATCAACTTCTTTAATTAATTTACAACCAAACACATTTTACCTTTGTTAAACATCTTGAACGTTCAGGTTATGCAATGAACAACGAACTACAAACAATTAGCTTTCTCCCATGGCAATGAAAATATATACCAAAACAGGCGACAAAGGAACTACTTCATTAATTGGAGGAACCAAAGTTTCCAAAGCACATTTGCGAATAGAATCTTATGGCACTGTAGATGAATTGAATTCTTATATTGGATTGTGCAAAGATTTATTAACGGATGATACCGGTAAGAAAATATTACTCGAAGTACAAGATCGTTTATTCACCATTGGTTCTTCATTAGCCTGCGACCCAGTGAAAGAACCAAAAATGAAAATTCCTGATCTTAAGGAAACTGATGTTGAACTATTAGAAAAAGAAATAGACCGGATGAATGAAACTATTCCTCCAATGAAAAATTTTATTTTACCCGGAGGTCATCCTACTTTATCGCATTTGCATATTGCCCGCTGTGTGTGCCGCCGTGCAGAAAGATGTTGTGTAAGATTGGAAGCAGAAGACCAGGAAGTGGAAAACATCATCATCAAATATCTTAACCGCCTCAGCGATTATTTGTTTGTACTAAGCCGATATACAGGGCATCAAATGAATGTGGAAGAAATTCCGTGGAAGCCGAGAATACAATAAATCATTACCCCAATTATTTAACTTTACAAATTCTCTATTGCTTTGTAAACTTTTAAAGCAAAAATATCGTCAGAATATGATTGTTAAAAATTACTTTATGAAGCTTTATATTTTTGTTCTATGCACTATGCTAATATCAGTATTAGGGGGTTGTCGGCCTGACACCACAATTACGCCACCCCCACCCCCACCCGGACCATTAAAAGACACAACAATTCAAAATCTATCATACGGAAATGATGTCAGTCAAAAACTTGACTTGGGACTTCCTGCTGGAAGAACTTCATCTACTCCACTTATTATTGTCGTTCATGGCGGTGGCTGGTCACAAGGAGATAAAGGTGAATTAACCTGGATGCTAAATGGCATGAAACAACGGGGATTTGCAGTAGCGAATATCAACTACCGGCTTACATTAAATCAACCAGACAATTTTAAAATGCAATTGGATGATATTGACAGTGCTATTCAATTTACTTTCAGGCAGGCTGCTACTTACACTTTTAATAATCAAAAATTGTATATAATCGGTCACAGTGCTGGTGGACATTTGTCATTATCATATGCATATACCAGAAATACGAATGGCAAAGTAAAAGCAGCTGGATCAATGGCAGCGCCGCTTGATCTATTTGCAATGGGTTACTACAACCCTGTTGTATTTAACTCAATTCTTCAACCATTTTTAGGAGTCTCCTTATACCCAATAACCGCTGCGTCAGAACAACGATATAAAGAATGTAGCCCACAATATCTGGCTACATCTGCTTCACCAGCAACAATTTTATTTCATGGCGAGGCAGATTTTTTTATAACTCCAGACAATAGCTCAAATATGGCTGTGAAACTTGCATCTCTTGGAGTAAACAGAAAACTAATTACCTACCCTTTTACTTTTCATGATTGGTGGGCAGATGGCGCTAAAACATCAAATACAATGGAAGAACTAAAAACATGGTTCAACCTTCACCCATAAAAATTTAATACTTGCTTTCAAACAATCTTCCCATCCTTCATATACAAAACCCTGTCACTAAGTTTCGCCAACTCTTCATTGTGCGTTACGATCAAAAAGGTTTGATTGAATTTTTTTCGCAGCTCAAAAAATAATTGGTGCAGCTCATTCGCATTTGCTGAATCCAAATTTCCCGTTGGCTCATCCGCCATTACTATATCAGGATTGTTGATCAATGCTCTTGCTACAGCTACCCGTTGTTGCTCGCCGCCACTCATCTGGTTCGGTTTATTATCCATGCGATGTGAAAGCCCCAGCATTTTTAATAGCTCTTCCGCCCTTTCTTTTACTTCAGCTTTTTTTCTACCCGCCAGCCAGCCCGGAATACTTACATTTTCCAACGCTGTAAACTCCGGCAACAAATGATGAAACTGGAAAACAAAACCAATATGCTTGTTGCGAAAGGCTGCCATTTTTTTGGCCGATAAAGAGCTGGTCACTGTATTATTCATACTCACTTCACCCTTATCCGCTTTGTCAAGTGTGCCCAAAATATGCAGCAAAGTACTCTTGCCTGAACCCGAAGGCCCGACAATCGATACAATTCCTCCCTTATCAATTGCTATATCAACTCCTTTTAAAACCTCTACAGTCCCGTACCGTTTATGAATATTTTTTCCAGTTATCATGCAGCCAATTGTGGGTTTATAAAATCAAATATCATTAAAAGCAAGCCGGTGGCAAAACTCCATTTCCGCAACTCGGCGATTTTGTTTAAAAAACCCATTAATAGCCCGTGAACAATAAGGATTTGGTAAATTCAGTAATACAACTACATTTGCGGAAAATTACGGGTCTTTTAACCCTGAAAACCTTATTCAAAATTACTTTAAACCCTAGCAGATGTTTTGGACTTTAGAACTTGCTTCCTACCTCGAAGATGCACCCTGGCCAGCTACCAAAGATGAGCTGATCGATTATTCTATCCGTTCCGGCGCACCGCTGGAAGTGGTGGAAAACCTGCAGGAACTGGAAGATGAAGGCGATGTGTACGAAACTATCGAAGATATCTGGCCCGACTATCCGACTACGGATGATTTCCTGTTCAACGAAGATGAATATTAGAGATAGCTACGAGCTGTTAGTTTCGAGCTACGAGACGTATAAATTGAAAAGCCTCCGTAAATGGAGGCTTTTCAATTTGATTTTATCTTCTGCGGTTCCCTAAGCATCGTTCCTTGCGTCGTACACTTCATCTTTCTGCCTGCCGGCAAAGGCAGGTTCGCTACTCGGCATTTCACAACGACCTTACTCCGAACTAACGACTGACGACTCCAGACTATCCTTGTTCCACTCCCAACTTCGTCATTACCTCATTACTTACACCAGTAGAAGAATATCCGCCGTCATGAAATAAGTTCTGCATCGTCACCATTCTTGTTAAATCAGAGAAAAGAGTGATACAATAGTTAGCACAATCCTCTGCACTGGCATTTCCTAATGGAGCAATTGATTCAGCAAAGTCGAAGAAATCGCCAAAGCCTTTGATGCCTGTACCCGCCGTAGTTTTGGTAGGCGATTGAGAAACAGTATTGATACGAACTTTTTTATCCACTCCATAATGATAACCAAAGCTGCGGGCTATTGATTCCAGCATAGCTTTAATATCTGCCATATCGGTATAGAATGGATAGGTACGTTGTGCTGCCATATAAGTCAGGGCAACTACACTTCCCCATTCGCTTATCGCATCTAATTTTTTGGCAACTGCCAGCATTTTATGAAATGACATTGCAGATACATCGATCCCTTTCATGAAATAATCATAATTGGATTCAGTATAAGGTATCTTTTTCCGGATGTTTACACTCATACCGATTGAATGCAAAACAAAATCAATTTTGCCACCCAACACTTCCTGTGATTGGGTGAACAAAGTTGTCAACTCTTCTACACTGGTAGCATCCGCCGGAATAATTTGAGAGTTGGTTTTTTCTGCCAGCTTATTGATCTCTCCCATTCGCATAGCAATAGGAGCATTGGTCAAAACAAAAGTAGCTCCTTCTTCATGTGCTTTTTCCGCTACTTTCCAGGCAATAGAATTTTCATCTAATGCGCCGGTAATAATTCCTCGTTTTCCTTTTAAAAGATTATACGCCATAAAATCAGATTGTTGTTAGTTATTATTGGTTCTGCCGTAAAAGTAAGGAGATATTTTTAAGCTAGGGAAACAGCTTCCGGTTATCTATGTAAGCAGTACTTGGCACCTTTCCTTTATCTTCGCTGACAATAAAAAGACGCTACCGGACATGACGATTTCCTACAAATGGCTCAGTGAATATCTCCCTGTAACTGTTGACCCTGAAAGATTAAGCCGCATTCTTACTTCCATCGGTTTGGAAGTAGAAAGCATGCATAACTATGAAGAAGTAAAAGGCGGATTAAAAGGACTTGTAATTGGTGAAGTGCTAAGCACCGAAAAACATCCTAATGCCGATAAACTTACATTGACCAAAGTAAATGTGGGCGGAGCAGAACCTTTGCAAATTGTTTGCGGTGCTCCCAATGTAGCAGCGGGACAAAAAGTAGTGGTAGCAACTGTTGGTACTACTATTTATCCCAGCACTGGTGATCCCTTAACCATGAAAGTGGCAAAGATCCGCAGTGTAGAAAGCCATGGAATGATCTGTGCCGAAGATGAGATCGGTTTAGGAACATCTCATGCCGGCATTATGGTATTACCGGCCGACACACCGGCAGGAAAATTGGCCGTTGATTATTTTCAACCTTACAACGATATTATTTATGAGATAGGGCTTACTCCCAATCGTATGGACGCAATGAGCCATTGGGGAGTGGCAAGAGATGTTTGTGCATATCTCAATCACCACGATAAAAAAGATGCAAAACCAAAACTGCCAAATGGTAATGGCTTTAAAGTTGATAACAACTCTCTTATCATTGAGGTGAAAATTGAGAATGCAACTGCTTGCCCCCGATATTCAGGTGTAAGCATTGCCAATGTTACCATTGCTGAATCGCCAAAATGGTTACAACAAAAATTAAAAGCCATCGGCTTACGTCCCATTAATAATATCGTCGACATCACTAATTACGTTCAGCATGAAACCGGGCAACCGTTACATGCTTTTGATGCAGATAAAATCGGCGGTAAAAAAATAGTAGTAAAAAATCTGCCGGAAGGCACCCCATTTATTACACTGGATGAAAAAGAAAGAAAACTTTCGTCGGATGATCTGATGATCTGCGATGACAAAGAAGGAATGTGTATTGCCGGAGTATTTGGTGGTGTCCACAGCGGCGTAACAAATAGCACAAAAAATATTTTTTTGGAAAGTGCATTTTTTGATGGCATTACGTTGCGCAAAACTTCTTTCCGTCATGGATTAAGAACAGATGCAGCCAGCCGTTTTGAAAAAGGCACTGATATTTCTGCAACGGTCAATGTGTTGAAGAGAGCAGCAAATCTCATTAAAGAAATTTGCGGCGGGCAAATTGCATCAGAGATTGTAGATGTATATCCTGACCCAAGACATAAAACAGAAGTTGCTATCAAATATCATTTCCTGAAAAGATTGAGTGGCAAAAATTATCATCCCGATGCTGTAAAAAATATTTTAAACAGCCTTGGTTTTGAAACACTCAAAGAAGGAATTGATGAGCTACGGGTGGCTGTTCCTTTTCATAAACCCGATATCAGTCTTTCTGCTGACCTGGTTGAAGAAATTCTACGGATCGATGGATTGGATAATGTGCAAATTCCCGATGCTATCACTATCACTCCATCAGTAGAAGAAGATTATGCTGCCGAAGTGTATAGGGAAAAAGCCGCTAACTATTTAGTAGGACAAGGCTTCAATGAAATGATGACCAACTCCATTGTAAATGCAGCCTGGTTTTCCGAAGAAGAATTGCAAACAATGGTGAAAATGATGAACAGCCTGAGTGCTGAGTTAAACATTTTACGCAACTCACTTTTTGAAACTACTTTGCAAGCGGTGGCACATAACCTGAATCATAAAAACAATTCCCTTCGTCTTTTTGAATTTGGCAAAGCCTATAGCACTTCCGGTTCCGGAGAGTATGCAGAAGCAGAAAAACTTTGTATAGTTATCACCGGGAATAAAACAGACGATAGCTGGAAACAAAAAGGAAGTTCTTCTGATTTCTATTTATTGAAGGGAACTGTTGATACTATTTTAAGATCATTGGGCATTACTCCATCTTCAATAGAAACATTGGCGGTGCCTAAACTGGACAATCATATTGTTTACAAATTAAATGGCGAAATCATTGCAGGCGCAGGCGATGTAAAGAAAAACATCTTGGATAAATTCGGTATCAAACAACCGGTTTTCTTTGCAGGACTTAATTGGGCTACGTTATCTCAATTAGCATCAGTACAGACTAACAAAATAAAAGAACTACCAAAATTTCCTTCTGTACAAAGGGATTTGGCAATGATCGTTTCCAAAGAACTTGCCTGGGAGCAGGTGCAGCAAACGATACAAAAAATAAAACTGAATAAACTTACAGACATCAAACTGTTCGATATTTTTGAAAGTGAAAAACTCGGGGCTGCAAAAAAATCGGTTGCCGTTAATTTTACCTTTTTAGATGATGAGAAAACACTGACGGATAAAGAGATTGATGGCTGGATGAATAAAATTATGGCGACACTGGAAACTGACTTGCAGGCAGAGATCAGAAAATAATTTTAGTATGAGTACAGCAGAACAACAATTAAAAAGAATACAGGATAAACTTCAGCAATTGTTGAAACAGCATTCGGCTGTGCAAAAAGAAAACAGCAAACTCAACGAAGAAATTGAGGTTTTGAATAAAAAAATACTAACTCAACAACAAAGTGCAGATGAGTTAAAACAGCAAGTAAGTATTTTGAAATTAAATGCCGGCGAAATGGGTGAGGCTGATAAAAAAGAATTTGAAAAACGAATCAATGCGTACGTAAAAGAAATAGACCGCTGTATAGCTATGCTCGGAAAATAGGTTACACCCTTTTTACAAGGTTCATCTTCATTTCATCTTCGCCTTGTGAAAGTTCCAGTGTATATCGGCCATATGGAAGTTCACTTAAACCAGTCCAGGTCAATTGTTCTTTATCAGCTGCAATATCTTTTTCAATAGTGCTGCAAATGCTTCCTTTATCATCTTTTAAAACACCCCGAAGACAATTACCTTTGGGACCTGACAATTCCAATTGAAAGGCATCAATAAAGACTAGCGACTTAATTTTGGCAAACATGACTTAAACGTTTAGTTAGTTTTGTTTCACCGGCGGACCTTAACCATAGCAGCTTTCAGTGGATCAGATTATTTATCAACGGGGTATCTAATGTAGTAAATTGATTTTGAAAATTCAAACATTATGAGTGAATTAATTGCCATATCGGCCGTAATAGGAGATAGAAACTACCGGATTAAGATCAATCCTTCCGATGAGGAGGTGGTTCGAAAGACCCTAAAGACCATCAATGACAAGATAATTGAGTTCAAAACCATCTTTGCAGGCAAGGATATGCAGGATTATATTGCCATGGTGCTTATCTGGTTTGCTACCGAACAGCACAGTGGAGCAGCGGCAGATATTGAGAAAGAAAATCTGTCTGACCAACTGAATGCTATCGAAAAACTACTTGATGGCCAGTAAAATTGTAGTTATAGGACCACGGGACTGGCAAATGTCTCATTTAATCATAAAAGAGCTCAAAATCGCTGAAAATCAAAATACTCAACCCTTCGGGGATTAGTCGCCGTTTTGTATCTTCGCCAACTACAAAACTTCTGTAATATGAAGTTTCTATTAAATCAAAGCATTGTGCCACAATTAAACAAACACATTCATGGACCCGAATATACTTTCCATCATCATCGGTGCAGCCGCCCTTATTATCGGGCTTGTACTTGGTAAGCTCATTTTTGCTAAGAATACAACCAGAAAATTAGAAGAGGCTGAACTTCAATCACAAACAATTCTCAAAGAAGCGGAGCTTAGAGCCGAAACGATTCGTAAAGAAAAAGAGCTGGAAGCAAAGGAACGTTTTGTGCAATTGAAATCTGTTCATGAAAAAGAAGTAAATGAACGGAACAGGAAAATGAACGATGCGGAAAACCGTGTCCGCCAGAAAGAACAGGCCATTACACAAAAAGAAACCAGTCTTGATAAACAGATAAAGGACAATGACACTATCAAAGACAACCTGAACAGACAGATAGAACTGGTGAATATCAAACGAACAGAACTTGAAAAGCACCAGGAAGAACATATTCGCCGACTGGAAAAAATTTCCAACCTAACTGCGGAAGATGCAAAAGCCCAATTGATAGAAAGCCTGAAGAACGAAGCTCATACTCAAGCAGTAGGCATCCAACAAGAAATCATTGATGATGCCAAGCAAAAGGCTAATAAAGAAGCCCGGAAGATCATCATCCAAACAATACAACGTACGGCTGCAGAACAAGCTATTGAAAACTCTATCACTGTTTTCAATCTTGAAAGCGACGAAATAAAAGGACAGATAATCGGTAGAGAAGGTCGCAACATCAGGGCTATTGAAGCTGCAACGGGTGTTGATCTGATTGTAGATGATACTCCTGAGGCTATTCTTTTATCTTCTTTCGACCCACTTCGCCGTGAAATTGCCCGCCTCAGTTTACAGAGATTAGTAACCGATGGACGTATTCACCCTGCAAGAATTGAAGAAGTAGTAGAAAAAACCAAGAAGCAGATTGAAGAGCAGGTGATGGAAATTGGGGAGAGAACGGTTATTGAATTAGGCATTCATGGTTTACACAAAGAACTGGTAAGAATGGTAGGCCGTATGCGTTTCCGTTCTTCTTATGGACAAAATTTGTTGATGCATAGCCGGGAAACAGCGAATCTATGTGCAACAATGGCAGCTGAATTAGGCTTACCCCCAAACATGGTTAAGCTGGCGAAAAGAGCCGGTTTGCTACACGATATTGGTAAAGTGCCGGATGAAGAAAGTGAATTGAGCCATGCACCACTAGGCGCTAAACTGGCTGAAAAATATGGAGAGAACCCTGCTGTGGTAAATGCAATTGGAGCTCACCACGATGAGATGGAAATGCAATATGTCATCTCTCCGATTATTCAGGCTTGTGACGCCATCAGTGGTGCAAGACCGGGTGCCCGCAGGGAGATCATGCAGCAATACATTCAGCGTATTAAGGACCTTGAAAATCTTGCTATGGCTTATGAGGGGGTAGAAAAAGCATATGCTATACAGGCGGGTCGTGAGTTAAGGGTAATTGTAGAGGCTGACCGTGTATCGGACCAGGATTCAGAAAGATTATCATTTGAAATTGCCCAGAAAATACAGACTGAAATGACCTTCCCCGGACAGATAAAAGTGACCGTAATCAGGGAAAAGAGAGCCGTGAATGTAGCCAGGTAATCTATTAAGAGTTTAATAATTAAGAGTTTAAGGTTGCCTAATCAGCAACTTTTTATTATTTGAATAAAGGCCGATAGAATAGCGAGAAACTTTTAAACTTTAAACCTCAAACTTTAAACTGTTTTTCCTTACCTTTGCCGTCCCTAAAAATCAGGTTTATGAACGCCATCGCATTTGTACATGAGCAGCTTACAGGAAAGAAAGAATTTCCAAAATTTAAAGCTGGTGACAACATTACTGTTAACTACAAGATCATTGAAGGCAGCAAGGAAAGAATTCAGTCTTTTAAAGGCGATGTGATCAAAAAACAAGGAAATGGCGCTACAGCTAGTTTCACTGTTCGTAAAATATCTGACGGTATCGGTGTTGAAAGGGTATTTCCTTTCTTTTCGCCAAACGTTGAGTCAATTGTGATGAACAAAACTGGTAATGTACGCCGGGCTAAATTGTTCTATCAGCGTAAGCGTAGCGGTAAAAGTGCAAGGATCCGTGAAAAACGCCAGGCTGTTGCAGAAGTTGCAAAGTAATTTTTCTTATAAATATTTGAAAAGCCCTGATAAAACATCGGGGCTTTTTATTTTGGGCTAAATACAAGCAATTAAATGTTTCTTTGTTTTTAAGTACTTAGTATCTTTACCGTCTAATTATTTGACTATGACATATCCTGTATTATTGGGCATGCTGGGAACAAACGAGATCATCATCATCCTGGTTATCGTTTTACTATTATTCGGAGGTCGCAAAATACCTGAGTTGATGCGTGGGTTAGGCAAAGGCGTTCGTGAATTCAATGATGCAAAGAGCAATGTAAAAAAGGAAATTGAAGAGAGTGCAAACGACGTTAAGAACGCTACGAATAATTAATTCCTGCCTCTTTCTTTAAATTAAACCCTAAAGCAATCGCTTTTGTTTGAGTTCTCTTCAATTGAGCAATACCATGCTCAATTACTGAAAGGAAATACAACCTGCTTACAGGCAGTAGAACATTACCTGCATCGCATCGATGCTACTAAACATCTCAATGCATTTATAGAAGTATATGCTAATGAAGCTATACAGCAAGCTAAAGAGTTGGATGCAAAAAGAAAGTCAGGCAAGCAGGCCGGCAAATTGCATGGCGTTGTTATAGGTTTAAAAGATGTGATCTGCTACAAGGGTCATAAAGTTTCTGCAGCATCCGCTATTCTACAAAATTTTACGTCGATCTATTCGGCAACAGCCGTTGAAAGATTGCTGAAGGAAGAAGCGATCATTATTGGCAATTTGAATTGTGACGAATTTGCCATGGGGTCGACCAATGAAAATTCAACGTACGGCAAAGTGTTGAATGCATTGGATGAAACAAGAGTTCCCGGTGGTTCTTCAGGCGGATCAGCAGTTGCAGTACAAGCCAATCTTTGCATGGTTTCGTTAGGAAGTGATACCGGCGGTTCTGTTCGCCAACCGGCAGATTTTTGTGGCATTATTGGATTAAAACCAACCTATGGAAGAATTTCCCGCTACGGCTTAATTGCTTATGCTTCTTCATTTGACCAGATAGGCATTTTTGGAAATACTGTTGCAGATGTTTCTCTTTTATTAGAAGTTATGGCTGGTGCAGATGAGTATGATAGTACTGTATCGCAACATGAAGTGCCTTCCTATTCTTCCCTATTAAAGTCTAATAAAAAATTTCGCTTTGCTTATTTCAATGAAGCATTAGATCATCCGGGTATTGATAAAGAAATTGCTGCTGCAATAAAAAATCGCATTGACGAATTAAAAAAAGAATGTCACACTGTTGTAGCAGTTGAGTTTGACCTGCTCGATTATATCGTTCCGGCCTATTACGTTTTAACCACTGCTGAAGCCTCTTCTAATCTTTCAAGGTTTGATGGTGTAAAATTTGGCTACCGAACTAATAGTCCCGGCGTTGAATTAACAGAGTTTTATAAGCAATCAAGATCAGCAGGATTTGGTAAAGAAGTGAAGCGGCGAATAATGCTTGGAACCTTTGTACTAAGTGCCGGTTATTTCGATGCTTATTTTACCAGGGCACAAAAAGTCCGTCAATTGCTAAAAGACAAAACAGAGCTGATTTTCAGTCAGTTTGATTTTATATTACTCCCAACCTCACCCGTAACAGCTTTTAAAGCAGGCGAAAAAATGGGCGACCCGATCGCTATGTATCTTGCTGATATTTATACGGTAATGGCCAATTTGGTGGGTATTCCTGCTATCTCTCTTCCACTGTTTAAACACAGTAACGGCATGCCTTTTGGCTTACAGGTTATGGCAAACGCCTTTGATGAGGTATCTTTGCTGCAGGTTTCAGAGACATTGATGCCATACGAAAGTCAAAAGTAAAAAATCAAAAAAGGAAGTCATCTTCTGGTGTTTTACTTTTTAATTTATTTAATTGAGAATACTAAAAAAAATATCATTCTCGCTATTTCTTGTTCTGCTGGTAACAAATCTGTTAGCCGGGCAGCAACAAGCTATTGACACAACCGTAAAGAAGGATTCAGTTAAACTAAATGCTATTTCTGCAACTGATCCAAAGCTTGGATTTAAAAATTTATTCGCCACTGCCATTACGGGTGATGGATTAAATGGAGCAAGATTAAATCCGATGGCCGTAAGTTTTGTGGAGAGTTATATTGCCAAAAATAAAAAGGGAATGCTGGCGATGAAGGATTGGGCTTCTCCCTATTTTGATATGATGGATGCCATATTGATGCAACATGGTGTGCCCAAAGAAATGAAGTATTTGGCGGTGATCGAATCCGGGCTTCGATACAATGCCATTTCCTGGGCCGGAGCTGTTGGCCCATGGGCTTTTATGCCAGCAGCAGCAAAAGAATATGGATTAAAAGTTACAAAGCACTACGACGAAAGATTGGATTATTATAAAAGCACTCATGCGGCAGCAAGTCTTCTTACAGATTTGTATAGAAAATATGGCGACTGGTTGCTGGTAGTAGCAGCTTATAACGGCGGGCCCGGCAATGTAAATAAAGCTATTAAAAGAAGTGGTGGCAGTAAGGATTTCTGGACCTTACAATATCACCTTCCAAATGAATCAATGAACCATGTAAAAAAATTCATTGCTACCCATTATATTTTTGAAGGTGAAGGTGGTATTACTACCATTACAAAAAGTGAAGTAAAAGATTTGCTTGATGGAAGTCTTCAGTTGAAAGAAGATGAAATGGCTAATTCAACAGCCTATAACATTACAGGACGATTTAGTTCTACAGTCATCATTAAGCATACAGAAATTGATGTAGCAACTTTTAATAAGTATAACCCAGGCTTCGACAATGAAATAGCATTGAATGGAAAATACAACCTACGTTTGCCCACACAGAAGATGAATATTTTTGTTGCTAAAAGATACCAGATATTGGATGAGAGTATTCAACAGTTACTAAAATCTTCAAGCGGAATTCAATAGTTAGCTTCTAACACCCTTTTTATTGCCGCCGCTTTTAATAAACATTCTTCCCATTCCATTTCAGGATCGCTGTAAAAAGTAATACCAGAACCAGCTTTATAAGAAAGATAAGAGGTAGCTGCGTTATACATAATACTTCTTATCACTACATTAAAATCAAAACCTGCCTGTCCGGTAGGCAGGTCACCTTCGGGAGAAATATAACCTACGGCGCCTGAAAAAATGCCCCGCTTCGTAGTTTCGTACTGTTCAATTAAGTCCATAACTTTTTTCTTTGGCGCACCTGTCATGGATCCCATAGGAAAAGTTGCTCGTATTATTTCACTAAAAGAAATATCATCCGTTAACTCACCACTGATCGTTGAGATCATTTGATGTACTTGCGGGAAAGAATAAATACCATACAACTCATCAACATTTACGGTTCCTTCTTTACAAATTTTGGCGAGGTCATTTCGTACCAGGTCAACTACCATTACATTCTCTGATCGGTCTTTAGCACTATGATACAGATCGAGTTTGTTCAGCTCATCCAATTCTGTATTTAATAATTCTCTTTTGGACGTTCCTTTAATGGGTTGCGATAAAATGCTGTTACCTTGCTTTTTTAAAAAACGTTCGGGGCTGGCACAGATCAGCCATTGGTCACTCACTCTGTATAATGCTGAAAAAGGATTAGGAGATTCAATGCTTAATCTTTTATAAATATTAAGCGGATCAATAGTACAATCTTCGGCAAAAAAATCCTGGCAAAAATTTATTTCATAACAATCACCCCGAAGAATATGTTCTTTCAATTTCTTAATGACTGTTTTATATTCTTCACGGGAAAGGCTGCTTCTTATTGCTGGTGAAGTTGTTTTTTTGTTATTCCAACTGCCTGCATTATTAATCTCGTCAAAAACAAGTTTTGGATTTGCTCCTTCAATAATTATTTCTTGTTGTGATAATCGAATTAGAAATTCAGGTTCAAAAAAGAAAAGGTCAGGAAACCCTATTGCGTCAACATGGGAAGAATGCACTTCTTCGATTTCATTTTTCAGATCATACCCCAAATGGCCGAAAAGCCAACTTTGGCTATTCCCAATAAATTCTTGTAATTGCTCCAACGCATTGCCGGCATTTGCTTTGAGCTGGCGTTTTACTCCCGCCCCCAGCAAACATTCTTGTGAATGTGGCAGTATTTGGTATTGGTGATTATCCAAAAAACAAAAAGTGTCGAACCGTTGTACCCAGTTCAACACTTTTTGTTTGGTCTCTATAAAGTTGCTTATCGGGTAAGTAACTTTTGTGGTAGAAGTTTGCGTCAAAATATTTTCTCCACTTTAATATCGTAAGCTTTAATAATCGTCATCCTCGTCGTCAAGATCATCCTTATCATTGAACAAATCTTTGAATTCATCATCCAATTTCAAATCATCGTCATCATCAGCAGGCTTTTTACCTCCGCCGACTGCTTTCTTTCCTTTCGACTTAGGAACATCAAACTCTTCAAAATCGGGATCCCATTCTTCTTCCTCTTCTTCGGGTTTTTCCCAATCATCAGGCTCATCTTCTCCGCTGTCATCATCATCGTCATCGTCTTTTCCTTTTTTTGCCGAAGATTTAGCTCCTTTCTTTGCAGGTGCTACATCATCATCATCATCTTCAAAATCGTCATCATCATCATCTTCCTCTTTCTTCTTAGATTTTGGAGATGGTTTTTTTGCAGCCTCTTTTTCGGATTCCGAATTAGTTTTGCCTGCTATTTTTCTTTCTGGTTTTGCTGCCATATGCTTATAGGATTAATGCTGTAAAATTTCAGCGAAGTTTTTAAATCGCCAAATTTTTAAAGTGTTTTTTTCGGTAATAATATTTACGCTTATTCTGTTGATACAATTTGGTCTCTTCCCGGGCCATTAGAGATATAAGAAACCTTCACTCCCAGGTATTCATTAATGAAGTTAACATAGGTTTTCATGGTATCAGGCAAATCTGCATAAGTTTTTGCTGCACTGGTATCAATGTTCCAACCTGGAAAAGCTTTAAACACTGGCTCAGGCTTTGACCTCTCCAGTTGAAAAGGGATTTCCCGGCTTGTTTTCCCGTTTATTTTATATTCGGTACAAACTTGAAGTTCTTTAAAGGAATCCAGCACATCTGCCTTTGTCATAACAATTTTTGTAACTCCGTTTATCATACAGGCAAAGTTCAAGGCTACCAGATCTACCCAACCACAACGGCGTGGCCTTCCGGTAGTAGCACCAAATTCATTCCCAATCTTTCTCAACTCCTCTCCCGTTTCATTTTCCAATTCTGTGGGAAAAGGGCCGCCTCCGACTCTTGTGCAATAGGCTTTCGTTACGCCTATTACATCTCTGATAAGCTGGGGCGCAACACCTAAGCCGCTGCTTACTCCTGCAGATATAGTGCTTGAAGAGGTAACAAATGGGAAAGTACCAAAATCAATATCCAGCATGCTTCCTTGTGCGCCTTCCGCCAATACTCTTTTTCCTTCTTTGATATGCTTATTAATAAAATACTCCCCGTTTACAATATTCAATTCTTTTAAAAACTCCACAGCTTCAAAAAACTCTTCTTCCCACGCAGTAATATCTTCCTGGAAATTGTAGTTATCCAACAAACGTTGGTGCTTCAATCTTAGTTTTATATAAGAAGTAGTAAAACTTTTATCGAGCAAGTCACCTACTCTTAAACCATTACGACCCGTTTTGTCCATATATGTTGGGCCGATCCCCTTAAGAGTTGAGCCAATTTTCTGGCTACCCTTTGATAATTCCGCTGCTTTATCTAAAGCCCGGTGTGTAGGTAAAATGAGATGTGTTCTTTCTGCTATGAAAAGATTCTTCTTCAGGTCAATTCCAAAAGAAGCAACCAAGTCACATTCTTTTTTTAAAGTAACCGGATCAAGCACTACCCCATTACCAATAAGATTGATGATCCCTTTATGAAAAACACCGGATGGTATTTGGTGCAGTACTACTTTCTTATCATTCACATATAAAGTGTGCCCGGCATTGGGGCCTCCCTGGAAACGGGCTACCAGATCATAATCCTTTGCAAAAAAGTCAACGATCTTGCCTTTTCCTTCATCGCCCCATTGGAGGCCGAGTAATACATCTACCATGATTGTTTGGAATTAATTTACTCATCAAAAAACAACTGATGAGGTCGCAAAAATAAGGCTTCAATAAAAAGCCACCGAATTAAATCCGGTGGCGTAATCAATATTTTATTAACGGAAAAAGATGACTTACTAACGAATGAGCATAATGGTGCCTTTTTTCGTAATAACTTCATTACTGCCTGTTATTCCTTCAGCCATCCAAACATATACATCACTGGGCTGTTGGACTCCTTTAAACCTACCATCCCAGGCATCACCGATTCTGCTGGTAGAAAAAATCAACTGACCGGAACGATTGAACACTCTGAAATATTTTATTTCTTTAATACCCACGGTAAATGGTGCGAACGTATCATTTCGCCCATCGCCATTAGGAGTAAATCCGGTAGGTATATACATATCCGGACCTTTGTAAACCCGGATTTTTACAAATCCTTCTGCTTTACATCCTTCAGGTGTAGTTGCTATTACTTTATAAAGATTATCGGCACTTACGGTTAACTCAGGGTTGGCAATAAATGGATTATCCAAACCAAATGAAGGCGACCAAACGAATGTAGCATCTTTTGCAATTGCCGATAATTTAAATTTAGTACCGGCATGAACTACAGTATCTGATGGAGAGGCTAATACTATAAGCGGTGGCTTTACAAGAACTTTTACCGTATCCTTAATTAAAGACGAACAGTTATTAGCATCCACTACCGATAATGTATAGGTAATGTCTCTATCGGGAGTAATAGTAGGGCTTGCCCCTGTTCCATTAATAAAAGTTGATGGTGACCATGTATATCTTGTTCCTCCTGAACCTTGTAACTGCTTTGTTTGTCCTTCACACATTGTTATATCTGCACCAGCATTTGGAATTGGTGCAGCGTTTACAATAAGATTTATTGTGCCTGCTAATTGGCAAGTACCTAACGTAGCAGTAACAGTATATTGGGTGGTTGTAGCAGGACTTGCTACCGGGTTTGCTATATTGGCGTTACTTAATCCAATTGCTGGCGACCAGGAAAACTGGCTTGCAATAGAAGACACCGCAAGTTGAGTTGAGCTACCTTCACAAATCGAAACACTTGAAGGCACTGAAAGAGTTAGCATATTATTCATTCCAACAACAATACCGCTGATGGTGACGGCACATCCTGTGTTATCTAAAACATAACCAGAATAATTGCCTGGTACGATACTAAATGAATTAGATGCTTGCCAGTTTTCATTGTTTAAGGAATACCTGTATGGCGCATTCCCTCCTGTGGCATTTATCGTAATGCTACCATTGGCACTTAAACATGTTGCATTAATAACAGTAGCCGCTGCTTGTATAGAATTTATACCGCTCATTACTACAACAGGTAAAGATTGAGTACAACCATTATTATCCCTTATTCTAGGTTGATAGCTGCCGGCTGAAAGTCCGTTAAAAGTATTCCCACTCTGCCAGGTAGTTCCGTTTAACGAATATTGATACGGTGAAACCCCACCTGCGCCAGTTATTATTATTGAGCCATTTGCCTGAGCACAAGTTGGGTGAATCACAGAACTCGTTAAAGACAATATTGATGGTTGGGTAATAACAACATTGTTTTGACTTCCCTGACACCCTCCATTGTCACGATAATAAATGGTGTATGTTCCCGCAACTAATCCACTAAAAATAGCAGAGTTTTGCCAAAAAGCACCATCTAGTGAATACAGATATGGTGCGTTTCCACCGGTTATATTGGAAACTGTTATTGATCCGGTTGCGCTTCCATTACACAATATATTTATTTGATTAATTGTTGCGCTTAGTGTGCCGGTGGATGTTAAAATAACAGATGGCAGGGATTGGGTACAATTATTATTGTCCCTGATCATTGGTTGATAGTTGCCGGCTGAAAGTCCGGTAAAAGTATTCCCACTCTGCCAGGTAGTTCCGTTTAATGAATATTGATACGGTGAAACCCCACCTGTGCCAGTTATTACTATTGAGCCATTTGCCTGAGCACAAGTTGGTTGAGAAACGGAACTCATTAGAGACAGTGTGGCTGGTTGAATAATCACAATATTATTTTGACTAAACTGGCAGCCATTATTATCCCGGAAATAAGCTGAATATGTAGCGGCCCCCAATCCATTAAATACATTTGATGTTTGCCAGTTTACTCCATCCAAAGAATACTGATATGGCGCTGACCCTCCTGCTGCATTGGCAATTGTAATAGATCCAGTTGAAGCCCCATTACAAAGAATATTCGTATGACTAACTGTTCCCGTTAACACAGTACCTGCACCAACAATAATTGTTGTGGGAGTGGTGGAGCAACCTGCCGAATTGCTTACAACGACTGAATGGCTGCCTGCACTAACATTGGAAAAAACGACTGAGCCAAGGCCAGTAAGTGTTATGTTGCCATCTAATACAAAAGTATAGGGGCCAACTCCGCTGGTTGGAGTAACCGTAATAGTGCCATTATTATTGCCTGAACATGTTACCGCTGTAGACGCTGTAGTAATAGTAAGTGTCGAGTTTTGTGTAACAGTAATACTTACAGTGCTACTGCAGCCACTAGCATCTTGTACAAAGCCGGTATATACAGCGGCTGATAAGTTTGTAAAAGTATTGGCCGTTTGTAAGGGTCCTCCATTAAGTGAGTATTGGTATGGTGCAACCCCACTTCCGGCAGGAACATTAATAGTAGCCGTTCCATTTGGTTGTCCGCAAGTTGCGGGTGTTGATATTGCTGTAGCATTTAAGCCACCTGAATTATTTCTTGTAACATGTATTGTGTCTGATCCATAAACTTCAACAGCGGGATTATCAATTTTGGTGTACACTGACCGGGCAATATATGTTGTAGTGCCAGTTGGTCCGCAAATATTTGGAAAATTTACTTGTAGCTGTCCGTTATTAAGATTTGTAACAGTTCCGGTGGAAACTATATTTCCAGACATATCCAATAACTCTGCCCGCCGAAATAAAGAGGCACCTGAAGATGGTACAAAACGCCATGTCTCATACATATTTGGAGATCCCCAGGCATTATCGGATGCTCTGCGCCCCGGAGCCATAATTCCCTGATCCCGATTATAGTTTTGCATCCCAACCATAGCCCTTCCCTCATTCCAGTCACTGCATATTTGCATATCATAAATCAATACTTCAACAATACCTGTAGATTCATAAAGAATAATCTGATGAGTATTTTCAATCAATAATTCGCAACCTGAACCCGGCCGGGTATACATAGGCACTTTATAGTAACTCGCCACCCATCGACGATGTGGCGCTGTACCTGTTACTGAATATTGAATACGTTGAGTTGGAGATGTAATATATGTAGGATTAAGATCATGATATGGCCCCATTATGACTGCACGACTATACATGGTGCTTGGAAGATTAACAGGGGCTCCAATATCTGCATTTAAGTTACCCTGATCATCCAGCATTCCAAAATGAGCAAATATATTAGCCATTCCAAGATCAAAACAAAGCAAACCATTCGGACTCATAAGTACCCTGTTATAGGTTGCTCCGTAATAATAAAATGGAAAGCCAATATCTAGGGGAGCCGAGTAAACATCATCATCAGCAAATCCTGCAGATGTTCCAACACCATTTGGCTGTGTATAAACCGGAAAACAAGAACTTGAATATGATGGAATGGGATTTACAGTATAAGCACCAGTATTAGCATGTATGTCTGGTATGATATGTTGCAATGTAAAACAACTGGTAGCACCACAGCCATTAATTGTTGTATCTCTCGTACAATTAAAAGAAAAAGCTTGAGCATGTAACGTATGGGCAGAGATTACTGCAGATAAGAGTAGTATACTATATTTCAACAAGCGGTTTTTCATAGCCTGTTCCTCAGGATTCCACGTATCAATTTTTAATTGATTTTAGGAGGTGGAAGGTATTGTAATACCTGTTTATTGGATTTTAAAAAGTAGTCGAATTATAAACAAAATATTCCCTTTTTTATTGCACTTGTTCACAAACGCAAAAACAACTACACTGCAAAAAAAAGTCCAAAAAAAAGATGTGCAGTATATATCTGCACATCTTTCAATATTTCATGCTTCAAATCAATTTACTAATCGTAATTGTACGAGTTAGCCTACCGGATTAACACGACTGTCCCTTTTCGGGTAATAATTTTATTATCGGCAGTTACACCTTCAGCCATCCATACATAAGTTCCGGTGGCTTGTTCTACACCATTTGATTTTCCATCCCAACCATCAAGCAACCGGGTTGATGAAAATACCAATTGCCCCCAACGGTTGAATACCCGGAAGTAATTAATATTTTTTATTCCAACCGGGAATGGATAAAATGTATCATTCTTTCCATCATTATTAGGAGTAAACCCGGTTGGCACATATAGCTCAGGTCCTTTATATACACGGATTCTCACATAACCCTCTCCCTTGCAGCCAGCTGTAGTTTCGGCAGTTACCTTATACACAATATCATCTCCGATGTTTCCGATGGTTACTACTGGATTTGAAATACTCGCATTGCTCAAACCGATAGCAGGAGACCAGGTAAAAATATTCGCAGTTGTTACCTCTGCAACAGCAGATAGTTGAAATATATCCCCGGGATGCACTATTGTATCGTATGGAAATGTATTTACTTTAATTGGCGGAGTTACATCCACAATGACGTCGTCTGTTGTTAACGATTCACAACCGTTGGCATCAATAACTTTCGACAAAGTATACGTAATTGTTCTTGCCGGATTTGAAACAGGGTTTGCACCTGAAGTGCTATTAAGATAAGTTGAAGGCGTCCAGGTATATTGAACTCCACCCAATCCTAGTAATGTATACGTTTGTCCATAACAAATAAATGCATCAGCACCCGCATCTGGAATTGGTGCTGCATTTACATTTACTGTTACAATATCATCAGCACTGCAACGACCTAATGTGGCTGTAACAGTATATGTTGTTGTGATAGTTGGGCTGGCAACAGGATTTGCAATAATTGTACTACTTAATCCTGTTGCCGGTGTCCAGGCATATTGAATGGCGTTGGAAACCAATTCTAATTGGGTTGATTTACTTTCACAAATCGTGGCATCAATTTGCGGAGTAAAAGTAAGATCGTTCGTAAGACCAACTGTTGTAGTAAACTGGTAAGTACATCCGAGATTGTCTCTTACACTAACAGTATAATTGTTCGGTGCTACATTAAATGTATTTGATGATTGCCAGTTGGCTCCCCCATCTATAGAGTATTCATAAGTGGCATTCCCACCAATTGCTGTTACGGTTATTGTTCCATCATTACCACCATTGCAACTTGCATTGGTAGTAGCAGCTGTTGCGGTTAAAGCTGCTGGTTGTGTTACTGTTATAGTTTGCGTAGTGGTACAGAGATTTGCATCTCGTATTGTTACAGTATAACTATTCGCAACAACATTAAAAATATTGGATGGCTGCCAGTTAGCTCCACCATCTATAGAGTATTGATAAGGAGCAGTACCTCCAGTTGGAGTTATAGTTATTATTCCATTGCTTTGACCATTACATATAACAGGCACTGCATTAGTTGTTGCATTTAAAACTAAGGGTTCAGTTATAGTTCGAGTTAACTGGCCTGAACATCCATTACTTTCTCTAAAATAAATAGTATACGTTCCTGCAATTAATCCATTAAAAATATTTGCTGGCTGCCAGGTAGCATTATCTATGGAATATTCATACGGCGCTGTGCCTGCAGCCGGTACTGCAACGGTGATAGAACCAGTGGCCCCACCATTGCATAATACATTTGTATGCGTAGCAGTGGTAGTTAAGGCAGGGCCGGAAGTTATAGTTACTGGGATTGGACTGCTAACACATCCGGTAGGTATATCTGTTATCGTAACCGTGTATGCACTAGCAGCAAGACCTGTATATACTGCTGTTGCTCCGGTTTGTGTAATAGCACCCGGGTTCAACACAAAATTATAGGGTCCGGTTCCGTTTGTGGGTGTTACAGTTATTGTTCCGTTGGTAGCACCGCTACATGAAGTGCTACTCGTATTTGTAGTCGCTGCTAGCGTTGCCCCGGGCAAAACATTTATTGTAAGATCAGGATTAGTGATACAGCCATTCGCATCAGTAATTCTTATAGTATGGAGGCCGGCAGCAATGCCGGTAAATATAGATGTTGCTCCTGTATGAGTAGTTACTCCATCTAATAAAAAAGTATAAGGGCCAGTTCCGTTGGTAGGAGTAACCGTTATTGTTCCATTGGTAGCACCTGCACAAGTGGTTGCTGTTTGTGAAGTATTAGCTGTTAATCCCGCACCAGCAGGAACGGATGCATTGAGTGCTGGTGACGTTGTACAACCACTTGCATCAGTAATTGTTATTGTATATCCTCCGGATGATAAACCAGTATATGACGCAGTAGCACCTGTTTGTACAATATTGCCCGGATTGAGTGTAAAAGTATAGGGCGCAGTACCAATTGTGGGTGTAACGGTCAAACTACCATTATTTACACCGGGGCAAGAAGTAGCGACGGGTGTAATATTTGCAGTAAGATTATTGTTTTGTGTAACCGGAACCGTAACAGTACTGTTACAAACACCAGATGCATCCGTTACATACACAGTATGGGGGCCTGCTGGTACGCTGGTAAATGTCATTGGAGTTGCACCTGTTTGAATTACCTGACCAGGCCCAGGATCTAATGTATATGTAAATGGAGGAGTTCCTGTTGGTACATTAATTGTAATTGTTCCCGAAGGCGGGCCGCAGCTTGTAGCAGTTGAAGTAGCAGTTGCATTTAAATCGGTTGGAGGCCCTTTAGTAACCCGAACAGTATCTGTTCCGAATATTTCCACTAACGGATCATCAATTTTTTGATAAACTGACCGGATTATATAGCTGGTAGTAGCACCAGCCGATGGACAAATATTTGGAAAGGATGCTTCTAATCTTCCATTACCAATATTAACAATGGTCCCGGTGGATATAATAGTACCAGCAATATCAGTTAATTCAACTCTTTTAAATAAGGAAGGGCCGCTGGCAGGTACAAAACGCCAGGTTTCGTTCATGCCTACTGAGCCCCAAGCCGGGTCACTCATTCTTCTTCCAGGAGCCATTAAAGATTGTGTCTTTGTTATATCCTGAATTCCCACCATAGATTTACCGGCTTGCCAACTACATATTTGTTTGCTGAATATATTCACTTCAATAATTCCTGTTGACTCATATAAAATAATCTGATGTGTATTTTCAATAAGACTTGTGCAGTTAAATAAGGGTACTCTATAAAAACTAAGTATCCATCGTCTATGAGGGGCAGATCCGAATTGCTGATATTGTATACGTTGAGTGGGAGAACTTGCTAAGCTAGGTAAAAGGTCATGGTATGGCCCCATAATAATAGCCCCATCATATTGTATATTAGGAAGGTCTCCAAAATTTTCATAATGAGCATTAGTTTGACCTGCTCTCGAAGCATCAAATGTTATATATCCATTTGTTGTGGCTACAAGAGAGTTATAAGTTGTACCATAAAAGGGGAAATTGAAACCAAAATTGATAAGTCCGCTATATGTATCATCAATATTAAGATTTGTTGGAGTTCCTGCCGGGTCATTAGGTTGAACATATACAGGAACACAACCCGTTGTTGTGCTACCTGGATTTAAAGTATAGGTATTTGAAAGACCATGTAAATCTGGAATAATTCCTTTTAATGTAAAACAAGGAACTGGGTCACAGCCTGCAATAATGGTATCACGGCTGCAATTAAAAGAGAAACTTTGCGCTGAAAGATTTCCGGAATGAAAAGTAAAATAAGTAATCAGGACCAGAAGCCCCAATAATTTCAATCTCATAAAAAGCAGTGTATAAGTCTTGGTAAAATGTTGCCTTGTCAGGCCTACAAGTTAATTAAAATATACTGTGGTGGCTACTTTTAAGAACTTGATTGGGAACAAAAAATTATTGGGAAAACAGGCATTCGCATTTTTACGATGGAATGTCTTCCATATCATACCGTTCTACTGATTCAATGCCCGGTAAACTTAATAAACTCCGCACCAAATTATCCAGCTCTTCTTTATCATGTACATAGAGTTTGATATTTCCTTCAAACAAACCTTCTTTAGCTTCAATCGTCAATGCTGCAATATTTATTTTCAATTCGCCGGAGATCAACATCGTTATTTTATTTACCACACCCACATCATCCATCCCCACAATCTTAATACCGGTAAGGAAAGAAATTTCTTTGTTCTTTGCCCATTTGGTTTTTACTACCCGGTGTCCATAATTAGAAAGCAGTTTGGTAGCATTGGGACAATTGGTTCGATGTATGGTCAATCCTTTTCCAGTTGTTATAAAACCAAACACATCATCACCCGGAATGGGTTTGCAACAGTTAGCCAAATTATAAACTATCCGGTCGCTGCTTTCTCCAAAAATTACCAACTCAGCATCCTTTCTTGATGCAGCCTGGTTCGGATTGTATTCCGGCTTATCGGCTAAAACTTTTATAGGTTTTGGTGCATCTATTTTATCTCCTATTACTGCAAACTCTTTTAATTCTTTTAAATCGATATTTTTTACAGCTACCTGGTAAAACAGATCCAGATTAGAACCCAGTTTATACCACTGCACCAATTCATCAATATTATGTTGCGACATGGAAACACCCATGCCCTCCAACTTTCTTTGCACCGTGTACTTGCCTTCATCGGCTACTTGTCTTTTTTCTTCTTTTAACGCATCCCGTATTCTTCCTTTTGCTTTGGAAGTAACAACAAATCCCAACCAATCTTCAGATGCTTTTTGTTTGTTGCTGGTTATAATTTCTACCTGGTCGCCACTATTTAGTTTGTGACTGATAGGTACCAGCTTATGATTTACTTTAGCACCAATTGTTTTTACACCAATTGCACTGTGTATAGCAAATGCAAAATCCAAAGCTGTGGAACTTACAGGCAACATTTTTACATCGCCTTTCGGTGTGTACACATAAATTTCTTCAGCAAGAAAACTTGTTTTAAAATCTTGCAAAAAATCAATGCTGTCTGTTTCCTGGTTTGAGATTACTTCCCGTATCTGTTGAAACCATTTATCAAAGCGGCTTTCATCGCTGGCACCTTCTTTATATTTCCAGTGAGCAGCTAAGCCTTTCTCCGCAATCTCATTCATCCGTTTTGTTCTTATCTGTACTTCTACCCATTTTCCCTGTGGCCCCATCACGGTGGTATGCAAAGCTTCATACCCATTCGATTTTGGGTTACTCAACCAGTCTCTTAATCGTTCGGGAGATGGATTGTATTCATCCGTTATCATGGAATACACTTTCCAGCAATCTTCCTTTTCTCTTTCCGGTGGCGAATCAAGAATGGCCCTGATAGCAAACAGGTCATACACTTCTTCAAAATCCACTCCTTTCTTCTTCATTTTATTGGAAATGGAATGAATGCTTTTGGGACGACCATATATTTCTGCATTCAGATGTGCTTTTTCTAACTTGTCTTTAATAGGCTTGATAAACTCATTAATGTATTTGGAACGTTCCTTTTTTGTTTCTGCCAATTTTTTGGCAATATCTTTATATACATCCGGCTCCATGTACTTCATCGCCAGGTCTTCCATTTCTGTTTTGATATTGTACAATCCCATGCGATGTGCTAAAGGTGCATACACATAAACCGTTTCGGAAGAAATTTTTAATTGCTTCTCTCTTTTCATACTATCAAGAGTTCGCATATTGTGCAACCGGTCGGCCAGCTTAATTAATATCACCCGGGGATCATCCGTCAGGGTCAGCAAAATCTTTTTAAAATTTTCTGCCTGCTGCGATGCGTTTACATCTATTACATTGGAAATTTTTGTGAGTCCGTCTACAATCCGGGTAATCTCTTCGCCAAATTCCCGTTTTACATCTTCGAGGGAAATATCGGTATCCTCTACCGTATCATGCAGCAAGGCGCAGATGGTAGAACGAACTCCAAGACCAATCTCTTCGGAACAAATTTTTGCTACTGCAATGGGGTGAAGAATATACGGTTCGCCACTTTTTCGGCGCATGGTTTTATGAGCTTCAGCCGCCATTTGAAAGGCCGTACGAATCAGGTCTTTATCACCCGGTTTTAATTTCGTTTTCAAGGTCTTGAGCAGGGAACGATACTCCCTTAAAATGAGCTTCTTCTCTTCTTCGTCGTTTAGATTGTATTTGGGTATCTGCGCTACAGTTTCCATTGTCTACGAATTTAGTGAAAAAGAGACAATTTTGTAGATAGAAAAGGCATACATTTGCAACCCAAATCGAAAATTACAAAGGGAAAAATCGCAAATTCCAATCCTGCGCTTCGAAATTGGAAACTGGGATTTGAGATTTTACATTTTGGAAATTCATTACTGCGGGTGTGGCGAAATTGGTAGACGTACCAGACTTAGGATCTGGCGCCGTGAGGCATGGGGGTTCGAGTCCCTCCACCCGCACTACTTCAAAAATTGGTTAATTGGTGGATTGGTTATTTCATAACTACCTCCAATTAACCATTTAACTTAAAGAACATAATCAATTACAATGGCTACAGTTACAAAAGAAAATATCGGTCTGCTGCATGAAAAGCTGACAGTGAAATTAGAAAAGACCGATTACCTCCCTTCATTTGAAAAAGCATTAAAAGAATATAGCAAAAAAGCAAATATTCCCGGTTTTCGTAAGGGAATGGTGCCGGCTGGATTGATCAAGAAAATGTACGGTTCATCTTTATTCACTGATGAGGTATTGAAATCTGTTGACAGGGAACTGATCAACTATCTTGAAACTGACAAAGTTGACATTTTTGCTCAACCACTTCCGTTGGAATCTGATTTCAAACAATTAGATGTAAACAATCCTGCTGATTATTCTTTTGAATTTGAAATAGGCATGAAGCCTGAATTTACGTTGCCTGATCTGGCTAAAGTAAAAACAACCCGCTACGTAGTTACGGTAACAGATGAAATGATCAATAATGAAATTGACCGTTTGCAGAACCGCTACGGCAATATGAAGGACGAAGAAACAGTAACGACTGAAGACAATGTACTGAATGTACTATTTACTGAAGTAGATGCTGACGGGAATGTGGTGGAAGGTGGAATTAAAAAAGATAATTCAATTTTGGTAAAATATTTTTCCGAAGGTTATCGCAAAAATTGGATGGGTAAAAAAGCAGGTGATGCTGAAACTATTGATCTAGCTACGGCTTTTGATGAGAAGGAAAGAGAGTGGATCATCAGCGACCTTGGATTAAAAGACGGGGCATCCGCAGCTGATAAAACATTCAAAATAGAAATTACAAAAGTTGGTTTGCTAGAGAAAAGAGCATTGAATGAGGAATTCTTTACTCAACTTTATCCATCTGGTGAAGTAAAAACAGATGCTGATTTCAGAGAGAAAGTAAAAGGTGAAATAGAAAATCATTGGACCAGCCAGGCAAACAACCAGATACACGACCAGGTGTTTCACCAACTGGTTGACCATACTGAAATAAAATTCCCGGAAGGATTTTTAAAAAAGTGGATCAAAACACAAGCCGAGCAAGATAAAAATCAGGAACCAAAATCTGACGAACAGGTGGAACAAGAATTCCCCACTTTTATCAGCCAGTTAAAATGGACATTGATATCTGATAAAATTGTTCAGGACAATGCTATACAGGTAAATCCAGATGAAGTAAGGGCTTTTGCAAAGAATCAATTGTTCAGCTACATGGGCGGTGCAAATTTGAGCGACGATCAGCCATGGGTTGCTGACTATGTAGAAAAAATGATGAAAGACAGAAAGTATGTGGAAGATGCTTACAATCGCTTACAGACCCAAAAAATATTTGAATGGTCTGCATCACAGGTAAAACCTGCCGATAAAGACATCACAGCAGAAGAGTTTACGAAAATGGTGGAGGCGCATCAGCACAGTCATCATTAAGACACCCCTGTTCCTTAAAGGGGAACTTAGGTCATAAATACTTTACAGATTACGACGCCTCGTCTATGCGAGGCGTTTCTGTTTTACTGCCAGATTAACCGACATATATTCGATTTATCTCAATTAATTTGTGATAACCTGTCACACATTTTGTGGTTTTGGCATTTGGACGGATATTTGATAAGTTCAATTGTCTTAAGTTATTAAATACCACCAATTTTAAAAGGGTTTTATTAGGCCTTCAAGTAATTTGGAAGTTCAGTAACTTAAAACTTTGAACATAAAACTTAAAACTTTCTTCATGACGTTTAACTCTGAGTTTGAAAAATATGCGGTAAAACACCGTGGCCTTTCCAGCAATACCTTACATAGCTATGCATCGCACCTGGTAACAGGGATGACGCCAAACATTATTGAAGAACGTTCCCTGAATGTGGCCGTAATGGATGTTTATAGCCGTTTGATGATGGATCGCATCATCTTCCTCGGTTATCCTATTAATGATGAGATCGCCAATATTGTAACTGCACAATTATTATTTCTTGATTCTACTGATAGAACAAGAGATATTAATATGTACATCAACAGCCCGGGTGGAAGTGTTTATTCCGGCTTGGGAGTTTATGACACGATGCAATATGTAAGTCCGGATATCGCTACAATCTGTATTGGTGTAGCCGCATCCATGGCTTGTGTTTTATTAGGTGCCGGTACCAAAGGAAAAAGAGCCGCATTGAAACATAGCCGCATCATGATGCACCAGCCAAGCGGTGCAATTGGAGGACAAGCAAGTGATATTGAAATTACCGTGAAAGAAATTCGCAAGCTGAAGAAAGAATTGTACGATGTGGTAAATGCGCATACCGGTAAATCGGTTGAACAAATTGAAAAAGATTTTGACAGGGACAACTGGATGACTGCTGCTGAAGCAAAAGAGTATGGATTGGTAGATGAGGTGTTGTTGACGAATCCTAGGAAGTTGAAGAAAGAGTCTTGAGTTCATAGTTCGGAATTGATACTCTGCAAATTTGAAATGTTCGATAGCATTTTGAGTATTTGCAAATGCTGATACTTCGACAAGCTCAGTAGAGAACAGAACGATGAAGAGTGCGACGCAAGGGACGATGCTCAGGAAACAGAACGATGGTAACAAAATTTTTAAAAAAGAAACATTACAATATGAACCGTAATCATTTTTTACATAGCGACTGGAGAATGGATGATGAAGAAGAGGAAGAACAAGAAGAACGTCCGAAAGCCGATAATGAACTTGGCATGTTCAATAAAAAGTTAGAGAAATATTTCTTTGAAAAAAGAGCTGTATATCTCTGGGGTGTGGTGGATGATAAAAGTGCAAAAGACATTGTAAGCAAATTATTATTGCTCGATGCAGATAAGCCAGGTGAAGAAATTAAATTTTACATCAACAGTCCGGGTGGTGTGGTGACGAGTGGTATGGTTATGTATGATACCATGCAGATGATCAGCAGCCCGGTGAGTACAATTTGTATGGGACTTGCCGCATCAATGGGAAGTATTTTATTGAGCGGTGGTGTAAAAGGTAACCGATTTATTTATCCGCATGGTGAAGTGATGATTCACCAACCGTCTTTGGGTGGGCATATTAGAGGCGTAAGTACTGATTTGGAAATACAAGCCGAGCAAACGATGAGAGTGAAGAAAATTGGTGCTGGCATTTTGGCCAAGAATTGCGGTAAAACAGTGGAACAGATCATGAAGGATTTTGACCGTGACTACTGGATGGATGCCGAAGGTGCTATTAAATATGGCATAGCAGACAAGCTGGTTGAAAAATTATAAGTATCTCTCAATTAGGCATTTAAGCCTGATTTAATAAAATAAAGCCGCTCATCATCGGGCGGTTTTATAATTTTGCAGTTACGAATACGTTTGTACATCGTTATAGATAAAATAGAATATGGCAAAGAACCCGTTACATTGTTCATTTTGTGGCCGCAGCAGGGATGAGGTGAAGATCCTTATTGCCGGACAGGAAGGACATATTTGTGAGAATTGCGTAGAGCATGCCCGTGAAATTATTGACCAGGAACTGACCATTAAAGATGAAAAAGGAAATTCCAATTTCAAGCTGACGGTTAAGAAACCGATGGAGATAAAAAAATTCCTGGATGAATATGCAATCGGCCAGGATGATGCCAAGAAAACATTGGCTGTGGCTGTGTACAATCACTATAAAAGATTACAACAAAAAAATACTGACGCTACTAACACATCCAATGATGTTGAAATTGAAAAAAGCAATATCATTATGGTAGGTGAAACCGGAACGGGTAAAACATTGCTGGCAAAAAGTATTGCCCGTATGTTGAACGTTCCTTTTGCTATTGTAGATGCTACGGTGTTTACAGAAGCTGGTTATGTGGGTGAAGATGTAGAAAGTATTCTTTCCCGTTTGTTGCAGGTGTGTAACTATGATGTTGCTGCAGCCGAAAGGGGAATTGTATTTATTGATGAGATAGACAAAGTGGCCCGTAAAGGTGATAATCCATCCATCACCCGTGATGTAAGTGGCGAAGGTGTGCAACAGGGTATGTTGAAATTACTGGAAGGGACAGATGTATTGGTTCCACCACAAGGCGGCAGAAAACATCCGGAACAAAAGTTGATCAAAGTAAACACCCAAAATATTCTTTTCATTTGCGGTGGTGCTTTTGATGGAGTTGATAAAATAATTGCCCGCAGGGTACAAACCAATACCATTGGTTTTAATGTTGACAAAGAGTTGCAGGAAAATATGAAGAAGAACCTGTTGCGTTATATCAATGCAACAGACCTTAAAACTTTTGGGTTGATTCCGGAATTATTGGGTCGTTTGCCAGTGGTTACTCACTTGGATCCGCTGGATGCTGTTACTCTAAGAGCTATTCTTACAGAACCAAAGAATGCTTTGATAAAGCAATACACTAAATTATTTGAGCTGGAAGGAATTAAGCTGACCATTGAAAATAATGTGCTTGATTTTATGGTAGAAAAAGCAATGGAATATAAATTAGGTGCCCGTGGCCTGAGAAGTATTTGCGAAAGTATTTTGACAGATGCCATGTATGAATTGCCTTCTTCTAAAGAAACACAGTTTACACTTGACATTGAATATGCCCGTCGCAAATTTGATACAAGTAAGATGAGCTTGTTGAAAGTGGCTTAACCCCAACCCCCTAAAAGGGATTATAAATCATTAATGCCGGAAATCATTCCGGCATTTTAGTTTCCTTAATTTTGAATTTCAAATTTTAAAGAATGCAAGAGTTAATCGACAAATTAAAAGCAGAAGCTGGTCTTACTGACGAGCAAGCCAAACAAGCTATTGCCACCATCAAAGGATATGTAGTGGAAAAATTTCCGATGTTGGAAGGTGCTGTGAGCAATGTATTTGGTGGTGACTAATTCGTAACCACCTTACATTTTCCTTCAAATAAAATTCAATGCTTATTTAATATCCCTGCACTTCTTTCCGCGGGGATTATTTGCCGCTTCGTATGGCGACATTGCACGGCTGCATGATTCTAAAATAATGATAAGCACTAAAAGCCAAAGCAGGTTTTTTGTTTTCATATGTATTAGATTATAGGGTGAAAGTAATACCCGCCTGCTCAAATTCAAATAAAGAAATACCTGAATTATCGCCTTTTTTTACAGGTGCTTTTCACCTAGCGGCGATAGAAACTTTACTCATATCTTGAAAATAAACCGGAGAAGTATGTAAAAAGACATCCCGGCTCGCTTAAAACGAGACGGGATGTAGAATTAATGGGTACACTTTATTTGGTTTTCCGTCCGAGCTTCTTTGCTCTCTTTCTTATAGAGAAAGAGAGAAGTATTAACTGCAACCTCCCTGTGTACCGCAATTCAAACATTTATAGCAAGTACCACTTCTCACTGTTATATGACCGCAGTTGGTACAAGGTGGTGCATCACCCTGCATTTTTTTGTTCATTGCATTCATTGCATCCATGCTACTTTCTGCAGTTGGTCCTTGTGTCTTTTTTGCAGAAGAAGCAGTTGCGGAAGCATATGATGGAGTTACACGAACACTTGATAACTCTTGTTCTTTAGCATATTCTAATCCATTAGAAGGGATTTCATCCCACTCATCTGCACCGGTATTCAATACTTCTGGCTTATCTAATACATGAACTAAATCTGTACGTCCAAGATATTCATAGCCTAACACACGGAAGATGAAGTCAACAATAGAAGTAGTTGATTTAATATTCGGATGCTCTACAAAACCGGATGGATCAAATCTGGTAAATGCAAATTTGTCAACGAACTCTTCTAACGGCACGCCATACTGCATCCCTATAGAAATGGAGATAGCGAAGCAGTTCATCATGCTACGCATTGTAGCACCTTCTTTCGCCATATCAATAAATATCTCTCCTAATGTTCCATCTCCATATTCACCCGTACGTAAGAATATAGCCTGCCCATTGATCTTTGCTTTTTGTGTAAAGCCACGACGCTTGGCTGGTAATGCACGGCGTTCAACAATGCTTGCCAGTTTACGTTTCAATTTAGTATCAGGAGAAGCTTGCACTCTTTTTTGTACTTCTTCCAATAGCTCTTCAACAGTCAATTTTCCCAGATCCACAATGTTAGATTCTTGTGGAACTGACTCCTGACTCACGACTAACGTATCCTGACTCTCTTCTGTCTTTTTCTTTTTATCAGATTTATTGCTGAGTGGTTGAGACAATTTAGAACCATCACGGTATAAAGCGTTTGCCTTTAAACCTAACTGCCAACTTAATAAATATGAATCAGCAATTTCTTCCACCTTCGCTTCATGCGGAAGATTAATTGTTTTTGAAATAGCGCCGCTAATGAAAGGTTGTGTTGCACCCATCATACGAATATGACCATGTGCATGAATATATCGCTTGCCTTTTGCTCCACATTTATTGGCACAATCAAATACAGGAAGATGTTCATCTTTCAATAATGGAGCACCTTCCAGCATCATTGTTCCGCATACATAATCATTCGCTGCTTCTATCTGATCATCATTAAAACCTAATGCCTCTAACAAACTCCATTCAAGATTATTGTATTGCTCCGGAGTAAAGCCCAGGCGTTGCAGGCATTCTTCTCCCAATGTGTATTTATTAAATACAAATCCAATTTCAAAGGCTGTTAATGCAGCAGCATCAAGTCGTTTTATTTCATCAGCAATAAATCCTTTTTCACTCAATGTTTGATGATTGATGAAAGGAGCTCCGGCAAAAGATGCAGAACCGGTAGCATATTTAATGATAGCTTCTGATTCTTTTTGAGAATACCCTAAGTTCTTCAATGCGGCAGGTACCGATTGGTTGATGATTTTGAAATAACCACCCCCAGATAATTTTTTGAATTTCACCAATGCAAAATCTGGTTCAACACCTGTTGTATCACAATCCATTACCAATCCTATTGTTCCTGTTGGTGCAATAACAGTTGACTGTGCATTTCTATAACCGAACTTCTCTCCCATTTCTACTGCATCATCCCATGCTTTGCAAGCAGCTTTCAATAAATAATCAGGGCAATATTTTGCTTTGATGCCCATAGGCTTCAAGCTCAATGTTTCATATTCATCCGCATCATATGCAGCAAGGCGATGGTTTCGCATTACTCTCATCATATGATGTTTGTTCTCTTCATATCTTGGAAAAGCACCTAATACTTCGGCCATCTCTGCAGAAGTTTTATAGGCGATACCGGTCATAATAGCTGAAATAGCACCTGCAATACCTCTTGCTTCTTCGCTATCATAAGGAATTCCGCTAACCATCAGCATAGTGCCCAGGTTTGCATATCCTAATCCCAATGTTCTGTACTCATAGCTCAATTGCGCCACTTCTTTTGAAGGGAACTGCGCCATCAACACAGATATTTCTAATACAACAGTCCATAAGCGGCAGTTGTATTCATAGCCTGTTACATCAAACTGATTTGTTTCAGTATCGAAAAATTTCATCAGGTTGGCTGATGCAAGATTACAAGCAGTATTATCCAGGAACATATACTCCGAGCAAGGATTAGATGCTCTGATCTCACCACCTTCTGGGCAGGTATGCCATTCGTTGATAGTAGTGTTGTATTGTGTGCCGGGATCAGCACAACTCCATGCTGCAAAAGCAATCTGGTTCCAAATTTCCCTGGCCGGAATTTTTTTCATTACTCTTCCATCCATTCTTCCTTTCAATTCCCAATCGCCATCTTCTGCTAATACTTTGAAGAATTCGTTAGGTATACGAATAGAGTTATTAGAATTTTGTCCGCTTACAGTTCTGTATGCCTCATCTTCATAGCCGGAAGGATAGCCAGCAGCAATCAATGCGCCTACTTTCTTTTCTTCTTCTACTTTCCAGTTGATGAATTCAACAATTTCAGGATGGTCGAGATCCAAACAAACCATTTTAGCAGCACGACGGGTTGTACCGCCTGATTTTATCGCACCAGCGGCTCTGTCGCCTATCTTTAAGAAGCTCATCAAACCTGATGAAGTTCCACCACCACTTAATTTTTCGCCGGCTCCACGCAGATTAGAATAGTTGGTGCCTACGCCTGAACCATATTTGAAAATTCTTGCTTCCCGAACCCACAAATCCATAATACCGCCTTCATTCACTAAATCATCATCTACACTCAGGATGAAGCAGGCATGTGGCTGTGGACGTTCGTATGCATTTTGCGATTTTTTTAATTGCCCATCTATCTGGTCAACATAATAGTGACCCTGCGGCTTACCAGTAATACCATACACTTCATGCAAACCAGTATTGAACCACTGTGGTGAGTTAGGCACACACATCTGGTTTAATATAGAGTACACTAACTCTTCATAAAAAACCTGTGCGTCATCGGTTGAAGTAAAATATCCATAACGTTCGCCCCACATTCTCCAGCAATGAGCCAAACGGTGAGCTACTTGTTTTGCAGATGTTTCTCGTCCCAAACTTCCGTCGGGTTGTGGTACGCCAGCTTTTCTAAAATATTTTTGTGCTAAAATATCGGTGGCAATCTGGCTCCATTGTTTCGGTACTTCTACATTGTTCATTTCAAACACAACTTCACCAGAAGGATTACGAATTACCGAGGTTCGGTAATCATATTCAAACATATCATACACACTAATATCATCTCGGGTGAAGCGACGACTGAACTGCAAACCGCTTTTGGCGGATGCTTGCTTTTTATTTGCCATAACTAAGAAAAATTTAACGGGTTATTGGTCCTACTCTTAAAATAAACCTCTCTGGCGAAAGGTCTGTTACGAAAGTATTTTTTACAAGCAGAATATCAAACCTTCAAATATTAACATTGTGTGGATAAGACCCTATGGCTGCCCTGAAGTGCTTTGCTGTATTGGCTTAGCGAACTTCTTCACACCCGGGAATTGAGTTTCGGGTAAATTTTTTTTGGAAAATCCGTTGCCATCTATTAAAAAAAATACTGTTAAAAATAGCGGCCCTGAAACACAAAACAGGTATCGCTTTTTGCGATTATATTTCATGAAACCCTTGACCACAAAGGGTTTCACTAATTAAGTTGCTTAAAAGCCTTGCCCATCAAGTAATACAGAAATAATGTAATGATAAAAATTTAGTAACATTCTTTTTTCGTTTTTTTGCCGAATGAAAAAATATCTGCTGACAACATTGATTATTTTATCCGGCCATTTATTTTCTGTTTGTACTGCACAATCTCAATTTACCGGATGGCTTGCTTCGTTTAATACCATCAAAACAAGTAAAAGAATAAGTATTCATAACGATGTTCAATTTAGAAGTACCGATGAAATAAAACAACTGCAAACATTTTTATTTCGCACAGGATTAAATTATCATGTCAATAAAAATATAATCATCACTGCAGG